>JARJMV020000217.1 GCA_029335935.2 bacterium | reverse complement strand
GCGCAGCCATGAATCGAGATAGCGCAGGCTGACATTGATGTTCGTGCGCATGCCGTTCTCGGTGATATCGCCGCGCGGGAAGTTCAGCAACTCGTGGGCAGCGACGGCGCGTTGGGAGAGCTTATCGATCTGATGGGGCGTGGGCATGTGTTGATTGAACACCTCCAGCACGACGGGCACTAAGCCGGGGTGGGCGACCCAAGTGCCGTCGTAGCCCTCGCTGACTTCGCGCTCCTTATCGGCGACCACCTGCGCAATCGCGCGCGCGTTCGCTTCGGAATCGTCGCGGCGCGGAATGTACGCCGACATGCCGCCAATCGCGTGAATCCCGCGCTTGTGGCAGCTCTGCACCACCAGCTCCGAGTAGGTCTTCATAAACGGCACGGTCATCGTCAGCGTGGCGCGGTCGGGCAGCACGATATCCTCGCGATTGCGGAACTTGCGTATCACGCTGAACAGATAGTCCCAGCGTCCGCTATTCAATCCTGCCGAGTGGTCGCGCAACTCGTAGAGGATTTCCTCGCACTCGAACGCCGCGAGAATGTTCTCTATCAGCACGGTGGCGCGGATTGTGCCGCGCGGAATGCCCAGTCGCTCCTGCGCGTAGACGAACACATCGTTCCACAACCGCGCCTCCAAGTGGCTCTCCAACTTGGGCAGGTAGAAGTAGGGACCTGTGCCCCGCCGAATCAGTTCGTGGGCGTTGTGATAAAAGTAGAGTCCGAAGTCCATCAGGGAACCTGGCGCAGGTTCGCTATCGATGACCAGATGTTTTTCGGGCAGATGCCATCCGCGCGGGCGCACGCACAGCACCGCCGTCTGCGCGTTCAGGCGATACTCTTTGCCGTCGGGGCTGGTGTATTCAATTGTGCGGCGCACGGCGTCGTAGAGGTTAATCTGCCCTTGTACGCAGTTGTCCCATGTGGGCGAGTTGGCGTCCTCAAAATCCGCCATGAACACCTTCGCGCCCGAATTGAGCGCGTTAATCACCATTTTTCGGTCGACGGGACCTGTGATTTCCACGCGCCTATCCAGCAGGTCGGGCGGTGGGGGTGCAACGCGCCAATCGCCTGCGCGGATGTGCGCGGTTTCAGGCAGAAAATTGGGGTTCTCGCCCGCATTCAGTCGCGCTTGACGCTCCTCGCGCAGGCGGAGCAGCTCCTTGCGACGCGGATTGAACTGGCGCGTCAGCTCCGCCACAAACTGCAACGCCTCTGGCGTGAGAATCTGCGCATACGCCTCCGATACGCCGCCACGAACCTCGATGCCCTCGCTCGCCAACTGCCGATTCAAAGCCTCTCGGTAGTCCATCAGTCGCCTCCGTCCTCATCGTTGAGATTTTGACTGACTGGTTAGTCATTGATAGTATACCCAACCATCAGCGTTGCAGTAGGATACCCACTTTTGGAAGGTACAATTGCTGTGATGTCCATCCAGCGGCTCAAAATCAAAGGTATGACCTGCGCGGCGTGCGTGCGCCGTGTGGAACAGGTGTTGACACGCACGCCGGGGGTGGAGCAGGCGACCGTAAATCTCGCCACCGAGATGGCAGAGGTTGTCCTCGCGCGACCTCTACCTGCAGAAACGCTTGTCGAAGCTGTGCGTAGGGCGGGCTACGACGCTGAGCCGATGCACCAAGAGCTGCCTGCACCCGACGAGGCCGACAATCGAGTGCGGACGCGGTTATTCATGAGCCTCGCGCTGACGGTTCCGATTATCATCTTCAGCATGCTCTTCCCGCTGCCCGTGTCTTATCAGGGTTGGGCGCTGCTCGCGCTCACGACGCCTGTGCAGTTCGGCGCAGCGCTACCCCTCTATCAGGCAGCGTACGGCGCGCTCCGACACGGCAGCGCGAACATGGAGGTTCTGGTGTTGCTGGGCACGCTCGCGGCGTTCTTCTACAGTCTCGCGCTCACGGTTCAGGGACACGCGCATCACCTGTACTACGAGACCTCCGCCGTGATTATCACGCTGGTACTGCTGGGGCGAAGCTTGGAGGCGCGGGCGCGCGGGCGGGCGAAACGCGCTCTCGAATCGCTGTGGCAAATCCTGCCGCGCGAGACGCTCCGCTGGAACGGAACCGCCTATGAGCCGACGCCTATAACACAATTCCAAACGGGCGACCGCCTGCTGATACGCACGGGCGATAGGGTTCCTGTGGATGGCCTAATCATCGAGGGGCGCGGCTGGGTGGACGAATCGGCAATCACAGGCGAGTCGCTCCCCCAAGAGCGTGCGCTGGGCGACCGCGTGCTGAGCGGCGCGATGCTCACCGACGGCGCGCTGCACATCCAAGCGCAGGCGGTCGGCGAGGCGACAATGCTGGCGCAAATCGCGCAAGCTGTCGCCCAAGCACAGGCACAAAAAGCGAACATCCAACGGTTAGCCGACCGAATCTCGGCGGTGTTCGTGCCCGCTGTAGTCGCGATAGCCGTGATTACGCTGATGGCATGGTACATCGCCGCGCGCGATCTCGCCGCCGCGCTCGTACCCGCCGTGAGCGTGCTGGTGATTGCCTGCCCGTGCGCGCTGGGGCTTGCCGTGCCGATTGCAATGCTCACAGGCGCGACTCGCGCGGCGCGCGCAGGCGTGCTGATACGCGGATTCGAAGCCTTAGAGCGCGTGCGCCACATCGACACGCTGGTTTTGGACAAGACAGGCACGCTCACGCTGGGCGCGCCGCGCCTAACGCGCATACAGACCGACGGCATCGACGAGGCGACCGCGCTGCGCTTCGCGGCAGGCTTGGAGCAGGCAGTGCGCCACCCACTGGCAGAGGCAATCCTGCAGGCAGCACGCACGCACAGCATTAGCCCTGCCCCCATCCGCGACCTCCAAGTCGTGGCGGGCGGCGGCGTGAAAGGGCGCATCGGCAGCACCGCCGACGAACCAACCAATCTCGTGCTGGGCAGCCCACGCTTCCTGCGCGAGCAAGGCATACCGACCGATAAAGCATGGAACCCCCCCGTGCTGTTGGCACTCAATGAGCGAGTAGTGGCAGGGTTCGAATTCCTCGACGACCCGCTGCCCGAAGTCGCCGAGACCGTGCATGCTCTGCGCCGTGCGGGGTTGCGCCTCCTGCTTTGCTCGGGCGACCGCCCTGAAGCCGTGCAAGCGTTCGCCCAGCAAGTGGGCGTCGACGAGTGGTACGCCGCGCAGACGCCGTTGGACAAAGCGGCGTTAGTGAAGCGTCTCCAAGCGGAAGGCAGGCGCGTTGGTTTCATAGGCGACGGGATCAACGACGCGCCCGCGCTCGCCACATCAAATCTCGGCGTTGCTGTCGCCGTCGGCGCGCAACTCGCGGCGCAGAACGCCGACCTCATCCTGCTCAATACCGACCTACGCACGCTGCTTCGCGCGCTACACATCGCACACGCCATCTATCGCGTTGTGCGTCAGAACCTCTTCTTCGCGTTCGTGTATAATACGCTGGGCATTCCGCTCGCAGCGATGGGCTACCTCAACCCGATGGTCGCCGCTCTGGCGATGAGCCTTAGCTCGCTCTCGGTGGTGGGCAACGCGCTGAGACTACTGCGCCTGCCGGGATAAGACACCCTCCGACGGCTAAGAAATCGTAGGGCGGGCGCGCGAGAAGCCTCGCTGCGCTCGGCATGACAAAACTGTTGTGCAACGCTTGTCATTCCTAGCGGAGCGAGGCTTCTCGTCAGAGACTTTTTAATATTCAAGGAACTTACAACCTTCAAGCACGGTCTCCACAAATACTCGGAATAATGTACCGCATAGAAAGTATCTTCGTAAAATTCATCTTGAATT
>JARJMV020000191.1 GCA_029335935.2 bacterium | reverse complement strand
GCCGCCACGCCGCCGACCACTGTGAGCGTCGTCACGCTGTGTGCTTGCGCCGCAGCGAGGGCTTTCTCGATGAGCGCGTCTACCACCGCCTGCTGGAACGAAGCACATAGGTCGTGGACTACCCGTGCGTTCAGGGCGCCTTGCGCCTGCAGGCGTTCCACTTCGCGGCGCACAGCCGTCTTCAAGCCGCTGAAGCTGAAGTGCCACCCGGCCACCTGAGCGCGTGGGAAGCGGAACGCATTCGGGTCGCCCTGTCGCGCGTATCGGTCGATCTCTGGTCCGCCTGGATAGCCCAGTTGGAGCAGGCGCGCGGTTTTGTCAAACGCTTCGCCTGCCGCGTCGTCCAGTGTGTGCCCCAAGAGTTGGTAATCGCCGTGCCCACGTGCCAGCACCAGCTCGGTGTGCCCGCCCGAAACAATCAGCGCGAGGTGGGGGAACGGGATGTCGGTGTCGGGTTCGGTGAGAAATGCCGAGTAGAGGTGCCCTTCCAGGTGGTTCACGCCGACGAAGGGGACGCGCAGGGCGAACGCAAGCGCTTTGGCGGCCGCTAAGCCCACTACTAACGCGCCAATCAGCCCTGGTCGGTTGGTGACGGCGAGGGCGTCTATCTGGCGCAGTTCGATGCCTGCCGTGTCCATCGCCTGCTGCAGGGTGGGTTGTAGGCGTTCCACATGTTGGCGTGCGGCGGCTTCAGGTACGACGCCCCCCCACTGCGCATGCAGCTCGGCTTGCGATGCCACGATGCTGGCGCTCACCACGCGCCCCTCCAGCACCGCCACAGAGGTCTCATCGCAACTGGTCTCGATGCCCACGATGTAGCGCACGGGAAGATTATACAGTCTGGCGCCGCTCGTTGCGGAGCTGCCCGATGCGCTGGAGCAGCCATACGCTGCTGCGTGCGAGCGGGTCGGTAGGGTCTTCCGCTGCGAGCGGCTCGGGTGTGCGTCCCATCGCTAAATCGCGCATGAACTGCTCCGCCGCGCGCAGTCGATGCGCTTGGGATTGCAAAGTTTGATACACCTCCGCCCATTCGGTATCGCGCAGGCGTCGCTCGAGATCCTCGGCGTGCGGGGGGCGCGCCACGGCAAGGCGAAACCAGCGTGCGGGTAGTCCCCAGCGTAGCCATGTAAGCAGCAGCATCCCACACACGCTTAGCATGCTGGCAAGCCCGTAGCCCGCCAACGCTTGGATGGCGTGCGTTAGGGCCTGCTCGGTCTGGCGTAGGGTCTCCACGCGAAAGTCGCATAGCGCGCTGTGCAGCGTGTCGTGTCCGCGCCATCGGAAGACACGCAGGTCGGAGGGGTTCACCTGTTGGGGCGTGGGGCGCGCGATAAACCTTGAGATTTGTGCCTGCATCTGTAGCCACTCCAGTTCCAGGCGCATCCGCGCTATCTGCAGGGCTGGCGAGACGTCTGTCGGGGGCGTCGCGAGCAGCGATTGAACCGCGCGCTCTGCCGATTGATAGGCGTCTCGCAGCTCGGCGCGCAGGGCGAGCGGGTCATAGCCTGCGATGCGCGCCTTGACCGAGTCGGCGTGCGTCAAGCCCAGCAGGGCGCGCTCCATCTGCAGCGTGGCGCTCTCTGCCTGCGCGAGATGGTCTAATCCCATCGAGAGGGAACGCTGAATAACACGGACCCTACTCCATGTGTGAGCGAAGCCCCACACGCTCAACACGAGTAGTGTGAGTGCGAACGCCCACGCACCAGCATACACAGCGCGTCGCCTACGATTCGAACGCACGAGGGGGTTATTCCATATTCGAGCGGAGTAGCCCTTGCAGCTGCTGCCCGCCCCACCAGATAAGCCCGACATCGAACAGGGTTTTGCCCATCTGCGGTAGGTACATGTAATGCTCGAAGAAGTGCAGGAACGCCATCGGCAGGAAGGTAAGCGCGTGCCATGTGAGTGCGCCGCCCAACAGACGGCGTTCGCGCCCAAGCGCCGTCAACACCCCCAGATAGAGCAGCGTGCCCGCGAGATGATCCCAGCCTGCCCTGTCCACCAGCAGAATCTCGAAGTCGGTTCCGACGGCGCGCCAGTAGCTGATCTGACCGAGAGGGGGTAAGAGTTCGCTGAAGTAGGTTTGCACGGGTCCTGCGAGGCTGCTGCGGCGTTGTTGGCGTTGGTAGTCGGTCGGCTCGGTGGGCAGCAGGCTCACGCGCAACGCGACGATGACCATCGCAGCGACGGCGACGGCTCCGAACGCGCGCCAGCTCCACGCGCCCCAGCGATGGCGCATGCCGACTGCCCAAGCCGCCCATACGCCCACCAGCATCACCGGCTGCTCGTAGCTGCCCAGCGCCAACAGATAGAGCGCGCCGCCCCCCGCAAGCCAGCCCCACCGTCGCTCCGACGCGCCGCGCAGCAATCCATACAGCGCCCACACGCTGAACAGCGCGCCCAGCAGCGCAGTGCGCGAGGGTACCCAAGTAATCAGGCGCGTGTAGTGCGTCTCCAGCAGGCGGTCAAACCCCCAAAACAGCGCGCCCAACGCCAACAGCAGGGGCAGCCAGCGCGTGCGCCGACCGACCGACCGTTCCGTACGCGGGGAGGCGATGTAGAGGATAATCCCGACGACGCCCACGAACCACCACGCCGACCACTTACCCAACGCCGCCGTCAGCCCAGCCTGTTGCAGGCTCAGCGCAACAGCGGCGCATAGCGCCAGCCAATCGGCGTGAGGATACTCAATAAGTTGGGCATACGCGCGCGCCAGAAAAAACAGCCCCCACGCGGTCAGCGTCATCAACAGCCAGTTCGTCAGTCGGAAGCCCCACGCCGCCTCGCCGTACAGCGTGTAGTCCAGCGCAATCGTGAAACTGGAGACGGGGCGATAGAAGCCGTTTTCCAGCAGCCAATCGCCCACGAACCATCGCCACGCGCCGCCAAGTCCGCCCGTATCGCGCACAGCGTTGAGCATCACGGCGGTATCGCTGTCGGCGCGTAAAGGGGTCTCGAGAGCGATTTGGGGCAGAGCGAGCGCGTGTAAGCACACAATTGCACCCAGCGCCGCCCACGCTATCCAACTACTTCTTCTGCTTGAAGAAGAGCGCGTTCTTCTCAATATAGTGGCGCCATTCGGGGGGTACTTCCGTGTCGGCGTAGATGGCGTTCACAGGGCACTCGGGTTCACATAGTCCGCAGTCGATACACTCGTCGGGGTGGATATAGAGCTGGTCTTCGCCTTCGTAGATGCAGTCTACGGGGCAGACCGCCACGCACGACTTGTCTTTCACGCCGATACAAGGCTCCGTGATAACATAGGGCATGAGAACTTACCTCCACGAATAGGATACCCGATATCAGTTCTCCAGATGGGGTTCATCGCGGTAGCGTTCGAGGGCGCGTCGGGCGAGGTCGCGCAGCAGGTCGGGCAGCTCCTTGCCGAGGATGGGTTCGGTCGGCTTCTGGTAGAGGGTCGCGCCTGCGCCGACCCAGCCGCCCTGCGCCAGATATTGCAGGGAGCGGTAGGCGGGGTGGTCGCGTTCCAGCGCGATGGTCGGTTGCGTACGGAAACGAAGCACGCCGCGCGGCGCGCCTATCTGCTCGCGCATGCGCGCGTCGAGCCGCTGCGCATACTGCGCCAGCATCTGTCCGACCTGATAGCGCGGCATGGGACGGTTCGCGCTGAATCGGGGCGGGATGACGCCGCGCGACTTGAGCTCTCGCAACGCCTCCTGCGCCCACGCAGGGTGATTGCCTTCCAAGCGCGTCGCGCCTGCGCTCGCTGTGCTAAGCGGTTTTTGGAACGCCTCGCTCAATCCGCGCTCCAAGTTCACGATAAACTCGGCAGTGATTACAGCGACCTCGTAGCCTGTGAGGGGCGCGTCGTATGCAGAAGTGGGCTTCGGCGGCGGCGCGTGGAAGTGCGGCTCACGCTGCGACGGCTGCGACGCCAGCGCGCCTATCAACAGCAGGTTCACCCCAGCCGCGCGCACTAATCGATAACGGTTCATACCTTTAATTATGGCAGATAGGCGCGCTAACCTGGCGGCCATGTCATATGCCGACCGCCCAGCAGATGGAAGTGGAGATGATACACCGACTGACCCGCCGCGCGGTTGGTGTTCAGCACCACTCGGTAGCCCTCCGCCTCAATACCTTCCTGCCGCGCAAGCTCGGCGCAGACCCACAGTAGATGCCCCATCAGCGACTCGTGTTCGGTGTGCATCGCCGCGAGGTTCTCGATGTGCTGACGCGGTACGACTAAGATGTGCGTGGGCGCTTGCGGATTGATGTCGCGGAAGGCGAAGGCGCGCTCATCCTCATATACGACCTGCGTGGGGATTTCGTGATTCACAAACTTGCAGAACAGGCACTCGCTCATGCGGACCTCCCGACGGTTCGTTCGGTGCGGCGTTCGCGCAGCAGCGCACGGATTTTCGCGAGGGACTCCTGTGCGATTTGATGCACCTCGTGCGGCTTCAACGAGAGCTTCTCAGCCGCTTGCTCCAGCGTGTGCACCTGCTCGCCTTGTAGCCCGTGCAACAGGCGCAAAACAACGCGCTCGGCAGGCAGTAAGTCGTCTAACACGCGCTCGATCTGTTTCGGGTGCAGCGGCATAAGGTCTTCGAAGGTCTGGATGAGGACCGTCTCCTCCTTACGGGCGCGGTGTTTCCACATGTGGGTGATGGCGTCGATTTCCGCGTAGCCTACGGTTTCAGCGAAGTAGCCTTCCGCCCAGAAGTTGCGTTTCCCGATTTCGGCTACGAGGCGCGGGATACCCTCGAACAGGCGGTGCGCGGTGCCGCGCTTGATATTGCTGACGACATCGGCAAGCGCGTCTGTCGGCTTGAACCCCAAAATCAGATACACCTGATTGGGAACCACGCGATAGGCGGCGAGTTGATAGTCGTAGCTCGCGCAGATGTCGGGCAGCGCTTGCGAGAAGAGCGCGGTGACTTCTGCGTCAAACAGGGGCTTCTTAGCGCGCGCGTAAAAAGCGATCACTGCGTACAATCGGTACGCACTAGAGCCTGTCGTGCGCAGTTTCTCGAACGGCGACCTTGCCGTGCGCTGTCGCGAACTATCCACCGGTTTCTTCGCCATGCAAGCCCTCCACTCAGGCGCGATACTCGTAGTATACCCCATCTCACACGGTTTTGCCTTGTGCGTGTATCGCCAGTTCGTACCAGCGCGCGAGCGCGTCGAGGCAGTCGTAGATGGCGATGCCATGCGGCAAGTTGTTGAGAATCTCGCGCCCGTAGCTGCGCTCGCGCACGCGCGGGTCAAGAATCGCCACGATACCGACATCACTGCTGCGTCGGATGAGCCGTCCGAAGCCCTGCCGCATCTGCTGTTTCACCATCGGCAGCGACCATGCACGGAAGGCGTCCTCGCCCTGCAGTTCGTACCGCGCCTGACGCGCACGCTGGAGAGGCGTGGTGGGCACTTCGAACGGGATGCGCGTCAGGATAAGGTTCACCAGCGTCTCGCCCGGCGCGTCGAACCCTGTCCAGAACGAGCGCACCCCGAACAGCACAGAATGCACATCCTCGCGGAACTGTTTGGACAGGTCGGCGTTCGCGCCGTCGCCCTGCATCAGGATTCGGAACGGCAGCGGAGGCATGCGCTGGCGCACTTGCTGCATTTCTTGACGCGAGGCGAACAGCACCAACGCGCGCCCCTGAGTGAGCGTGAGCAGCTGCGTAATCTGCTCCGCCATGCGCTGGTAGTAAATCGGTGCGTCGGGCGCATGAGCGTTCGCAGGCGGCGCGGGAATCACGCCCGACGGCGGTAGATACAGCGCGCACTGGCGACTGTAGTCAAAAACCTGGGGCAAAATGCGTTTATGGGGCGTCTGCACCCCCAGCTGTTGCTCGAAAAATTGGAACCTGCCGTCCACAGTCAGCGTTGCGCTCATCAGCAAGCTCGGCTGACGGCTCCACAGATGCTCTTGCAGCCAGCCGCTCACAATCAGCGGCGCGTAGCACGCTTTCCAGCCGTTTGCCGTCGGCTCCACCCAGCACACGCCCTCGGAAGGCTCAATCAACTGCCCCAGGCTCCGATAGATTTGTTCAAAGCCCACCCTGAACTGTTGGATTGTCGCCTCTGTCGCCTCGCGCTCGCGTTCGGTAAGTTGTGACTTGTAGGTCTGATAGGTCTGGTTCGTCTCGCGCAGGAGATTGCTAATCTCAGCTTGAAGCGATTGAGCCACTTGGACGACGAGGGGGTGCAGGTCGGGTCGGAACGCCGTGCGCAGGGCAGGCATGTCGGCGAGCTCGGCAGGCGCGACGCGCACCGCAATCCCCGTGTCGAGAATCTTGGGGAGATTAGACACAGTGACTATGTCGCGACAGCGACCTGCGAACTCCTGCGCCAACTTCTGAAGCGACATCGTGAACCCCACTGCCGAATCTTGCGCTTGCAGGGTTTCGCTGACTTGGTTCATCATCGTGGCGGCGTGGGCAATCAGCTTCTCCAGCAGCGCTGCATCGATGGAGAACTCCAGCGCGCTCGTAGTGGCGTCGAGCATATCGTGCGCCTCGTCGATGATGAGAAAGTCGTATTCGCCCAGCAGCGAGGTACTGTCTTCGGTCGCCTCGCGCATCAAAGCGTCGGTTAGCACAAAGGCATGGTTCGTGATGACGATTGCAGCCTCAGCCGCGCGGCGACGCGCTTGATAGTAGAAGCAGTTTTGGTAGTAGGGACAGAATCTGGCGCGGCACGCGCTGGGCACAGCAATCTGCTCCCATACATCGCGCTTCCACGGTTGGGGGATCGCCTTCCGACGCAGGAACTCCTCCCACTCGGCTTCCACGCCCTCTTGGGCTACGCTTGACCATTCGTGCAGAAACTTTGCCAGCTCGACAGGCGTTGCCTTCATCTTGTTGTTGCGTATGGCGTCCAAGCAGGCGTAGCGATTGCGCCCCATCGCCAGCGCGGCGCTCGGCGCGTTCGGGAACAGGCTCAGCGCGAACGGCAGGTCTTTGCGCCAGTATTGCTCGGCTAATACATTCGTGTAGGTGCTAACCACGAGGCGCCTCTTCTCGTTCAAGCTATAGGCGATAGCGGGCAGCAGCACAGCAAGGCTCTTGCCTACCCCTGTCGGCGCTTCGATGAGCCCTGTGCTTTTGCCCTCCATGCGTTCACACACGAACCGCGCCATCTCGCGCTGTACAGGGCGCGGCTCGTAGCCCGACGTCGCCTCCAATCGTCGGAAGGCGGCTTCAACAGCATTCCACAAATTGCTCATAACGCAAAGAGTAAAGATGATACCCGAACCTTGGCGCTTTCGTTATCGTCAAGGCAAGGGTTGTAAGCGGTCGAGTTGCCCATCGGAGCGGGCGCAGGCATACACCTTGCATAGACCGCTTGATGGCGATGTGCGCGTGGAGTCCACGATGGCGTTGCGCCTCTATGTACCACGACTTGGCGCTTGACCATAGGTGGGGGGATTGTACCGCGTTTACAGGGGTGTGGCGCGCAGGATACGCAGCGTTTGCGCGAACAGGTCGGCGAGGGTCTCAGTCGCGCCCTGCATTACTTCCGTGACCTCTTCGTGGGTGAGGGGGTGCGCGCTCAGTCCTGCGCCGAGATTAGTGACGACAGCTACGGCGGCGTAGTGGATGCCTGCCTCGCGACACAAGATTGCCTCAGGCGCGACGGTCATGCCAATCACATCGCCGCCCAGCATACGGAACATGCGTATCTCGGCGGGGGTTTCGTAGCGGGGACCAGGCGCGCATACATAGACGCCTGTGGGCTGCACAGGAATCTGTAGGTGTTGCGCCGCTTGAAGCAGCGCGTCGCGTAGCATCGGTGAGAACGGCGCAGTGAAGTCGGTATGCACCACCTCGTCGTGGTAGAGTGTGTTCACCTCGCGCATAAAGTCCAGAAAATCGCTTAGGATAATTAGCGCGCCCGGTTCCCAATCGGTGCGCAGTGAGCCGACGGCGGCAGTCGCCAACACGGCTTGCACGCCCTGCTCTTTGAGTAGGCGCACATGCCGCTCGTGTGGGATGCGGTGAGGCGGCGTTTTGTGTCCTTTGGAGTGGCGAGGCAAGAGGAGCGCGGGCTCGCCGCCCAGACGCCCCTCATACAGGTACACGCCCTCTGGATGGGCATGCTCTGCGACGAGCGTCCAGTGCGGCAGGCTCTGCACTCCTGTACCGCCGATAATCGCGATTTTCATGCGAGATCAGCGGCTGCGCGTTCGTGTTTTGGCGGTAGTGGATTTCTCCGCCTTCGTTTCACCATCGTTACGCTCGTGGTAGGCTTTCTGCAAGCTCAGGCGCACCATGTCCGCGATGCGATTAATCTCCGTGATGTTGGCTTGGCGTGCGGCGTTCGGATCGACCGTCAGCACTGCCCACGGCGCCAGCACGAACTGGTGCGTCTCACTCGGCTGTGGATACGGGCTATCAGACGGACGCGCGGCAGGCGCATAGACTACCGCCGTCTCAGCAATCAGCGCTTTCGCCGCCTCGCCCATCTGCTTAGCGAGGGTAGCGTCGGAGCGCTGCTCCAGCACCGATCCGATGAGTTGCTCTAACTCCGTATCCGTTTTGCCGTCGATCATGCGTCGCACGGCGCGCAGCGGAATGTACTGCGCTTGGAGCGTTTTGAGTGTGACTAACTGTAGCAAGTGATGATACTCGTACAGCACCCGATTCCCCCGACGACGCGTCGGCGGGTCGATCAGGCGATGCGCCGTGTAAAACCGCACAGTGCGCACATCCGGAAACGGCACCACTTTATAGCGCGGTTGAATCGGCGCCCACTGCTCCAGTAGGCTATTCGCCACAGCCACAAGCTCTTCGATGGTGAAACCCTCTTGCTCCCGATACTGCTTGAGTGACTCGATGGGTTTCATAGTACGCAGAGTATACCCCATGCAGACTCGTAAATGCAAGGTTTTATGACATTATCTTTGTAAGTTATCTTATACCGCGATGCACACCGAGTGTGCATCGCAGTCGCGTCTGCTGTCGGCGAGGTCGCGGCGACCGAATCCGCCTAGAATCTACTCGCAGCCTGCGCCGAAGTTGAATAACACAATCAACAGGTCAGCGTCATCCACGATGTTGTCGCCATTCAAATCGGCGCGCCCGCTCCCGCCAAACTGGAACAGCGCCTCCAGTAAATCGGCGTCGTCCACACAGCGGTCGCGGTTCACATCGCCAGGCAGAATTTCGTAGAGCTCGATGTAGTGGTAGTTGCCCTGTCCGAGAACGGTCTGTACAGTGTTAGCAGGGTTAGGCGCGTTCGGGTCGAACACCTTCACGCCTGTCGAATCTGTGAACAGAATTAGCCCATTCTCCAGCTCGTATGCGCCTCGCGGCGCCGAACCCACAGCATAGTAGGCAACCTGATTGCCCGCTGCATCAAACTCGTAAATCCCCGCAGGCGAGCTAAATCCTGCCACCAGTAGATTGCCGTTCGAGCGACGGCGCGTAATCTGCTGTGGGAAACGGATGGTTGTGCCGCCCCACTGCCCCAGCAACGCGCCGCTGAGGTCGAACCGCCGTATCAGGGTATTGGCGTTCGAGTTGCTCACCAGCATGTCGTTCTCACGGAAGTAGATGGCGAAGGGGCTGTTCAGCTGGGCCGCGCTGATAAAAGTTTCCTGACCTGTGCCGTCCAGATTGAAACGCTGGATGGTGTTCTGAAGCGCTCCAGAAGCCACCGTCACATAGAGTTTGCCGTCGCGGATGGCAATCCCGCGAATGTTGTCAATCTGGTTGTTCTGTAAATCCGCAATGGTGCGAATGTAGTTGCCGAACCCATCGAACTCGTGGACGGCGTCTTTGAGCTGGTCGGCGACCATGATAG
>JARJMV020000182.1 GCA_029335935.2 bacterium | reverse complement strand
TTGGCGGAACGCTTCTCGCCGTGTGAAAGCAGGAAACGGCGACTACACTGCCTCTGCAGTCTTCTGAACCAGTATCTCCCGCGTCTTTTCATCCCAGAAGAAAAGTCTACTTCAAGGAAAGATTGATCAACGGGGACGCCCCCAGTGGCTTGGACATTCCTGTCCAAGCAGACCTTATCGGGGACGCCCCCAGTGGCTTGGACATTCCTGTCCAAGCAGACCTTGTCGGGGACGCGACGGTATGCACGGGGTTCTGCACGGACAGGAATGTCCGTGCTACAGTGGCTTGGACATTCCTGTCCAAGCAGAGTTTGTCGGGGACGCGATGGTACGGTGGTTGGTGTTGTTGGCGTGGACGCCGAGGCTACGACGCCAAGAATGGTGTCGCACCTGTGCAGGGTGTCGGCGGGCAGGTACAATTCACCCGATGTATAAGTATAGCGAGTTGGACCTCGATGCGCTGATTAGCCGCGCCCTACAAGAGGACTTGGGCGCGGGTGATTGGACAACTGATAGCTTGATTCCAGCCGACCATAGTATGCAGTGCGCGATTTTGGCGCAGGCAGAAGGCGTGTTGTGCGGCGTCGCCGTTGCCCAGCGCGTGTTTCGTGCCCTTGACCCCGATATCCAGTTTCCACACGCCCTCTCCGACGGCGCGCTGCTCGTCCCCGACGCGCCCGTGCTGCAAATTCACGGCAACACGCGAGCCATTCTGAAAGCAGAGCGGACTGCACTGAACTTTTTGCAACATCTGTCGGGGATTGCCACGCTTACGCGCCAGTTTGTGGACGCCATCGAGGGCACAGGTGCTCAGGCGACGGACACGCGCAAAACGACGCCCGGACTGCGCCTGCTGGAAAAATACGCCGTGCGCGTGGGCGGCGGGCGCAACCATCGCGTGGGGCTGTACGACGGCATCCTCATCAAGGACAACCATCTTGTCGCGTTGGGCGGCGACATTCGTGAGGCGGTGCGCCGCGCTCGCCAAAACGCCCATCACCTGCTCGCCGTAGAGGTGGAATGCACAACGCTGGAGCAAGTGGAGCAGGCAATCGAGGCAGGCGCAGATGGACTCTTGCTGGACAACATGCCGCTGGAGACCCTCCGCGAGGCGGTACGGCTTGCCAAAGGGCGCGTGCGCTTCATCGAGGCGTCGGGGGGCGTGAACCTGAACACGGTGCGTGCGATCGCCGAAACGGGCGTGGACTACATCTCCGTCGGCGCGCTCACCCACTCCGCGCCCATTTTGCCGATGCACTTGGAGTTCTAAGATGCGCTGGCGCGAACTGTACCCCGAATGGCAGGAAGCAGTCGACGAACTCATCACTGCCAGCGGAACCACCCTCGTGCTGGGCGCAACCGACACAGGCAAGTCTACCCTCTGCTCGCTGTTGCTCAAACTGCAGCAGCAGGTGGGACGCAGCGTCGGCTTCGTAGACCTCGATGTGGGACAAACCAGCATCGGACCCCCTGCCGCGTTCAGCAGCGTGCTGATTAACAAACCGTATGAGCTGCTCAGCGAGTTGACGCCGTACAGTATGGCGTTTCTGGGCGATGTGTCGCCTGTGCGCCATGTCTCGCAGGCGCTGACAGGCGCGCGGCGCGTGCTGGACGACTTAGCCCCCCTACAGCCCGACAGCGTCGTCATCGATACCGACGGCTATATCGGCGGCTGGCACGGACGCGCTTACAAGATTATGCTGGTCGACCTGCTGCGCCCTCAAGCGATAGTGGCGCTCAAGCGCGGGGACGAGCTGGAGCCGATACTCGGCGCGTTGCGCATGCGCGCCGATTGGAAACTGTACGAGCTGGCAGTGCCCAAGAGCATCCTGCGCAAGTCGCCCCCACACCGAGCGCAGCACCGACGCGCGGCGTTCGCACGCTACTTCGAGCAGGCGCACGCGCACGCCATGCCGATCGAGCAGTTCCGCTTCATCGGCAGGCGACTGGGCGCGGGGCAACCGCTCTCCGACGCGCGACGCCGATTCTTCAGTGAGCAAATCCGCGCCGAGCTGCTCCACGCCGAGATGGTGGGCGACTCGCTCCACCTCATCGTGCGCCAACCGCTCAGCGACGCGCAAATCGAGACCCTCATGACCCTCGCTCAGGTCGATAAACTCGTGATGTTGCCCCAGTCGGCATACCATCACCTGCTGGTGGGGCTCATCGATTACACGGGGCGCTGCTACGGGCTGGGGCTGATAGAGACGCTGGACTACAAGGCGCGGACACTGACCGTGCTGACGCCCGTGCGCTCGGTGCAGCCCGTGCGCTGGGTGCAGCTGGGCTACCTGCGCATTTTGCCCGACGGCACGGAGATGGGCGAGCCACTGCGCGACGGCTAACCGCTCGGCAGGAGCATTCCCAGGCGCAAAGAATCTTCACCTTATGCGTGTCATCGGGCTGTTGGGGTTGCTACTGTGGTGCGGCGCGTGGAGCCAGTCGCCCATCACGCGGGCGGACTTAGCAGCGCGCCTCATCGAGATGGAAGCGTGCTGGGAAGCGCACCGCGACTCGCCGGAAGCGCGCCTGCGCGCCACGCGCCCACTCTCGGAGGGGCTAACCGCCTTCTTCTCTGGACGGTTCGGCGCGCTCGCGCGGAGCCTGACGCAGACCTGTGCGCTGCTGCGCTCCGACGCGCCGCCCACGCCCGAAATGCTCTACGCAGGTTCCATCGGCGTCCGCTTGCCCCACGCCGTTGAGAAAGAGTTGCTCGATCGGGGCGAATTTGTGTTGCGCCTGCAGCTATTTGAGTTCTATCGCGCGGACGCGCCCGACGCCCCGCTGCAACTGCGCTGGAAAGTGACGCGCCGAGGCGAGACGCGCTCCCTCCGTGAAGGAACGCTGGAGAACCCCAAGCCAGGCGACGCCGCAACCTTGCTCACCCAAGCCGCCGAGGGCGACTACGAAGCGCACTTCGAAATCCGTCAAGGCGAGCAGACCCTGCGCCAGTGGCGACAGACCTTCAGCGTAATCGCCCAACTGAGCGCGCGGCTGCAAGCGTTAGACCAAGCCGCCGAATCGCACGACGACGCCGACCCCACCGAGCGCATGACCGTGCTGAATGCGCGCGATGTGTTGCGCAACGCCCAGAAAGGCGACAGTCCAGAGACTTTCTATCCCCTGCTGCGCCTGCTCCAACTTGCCGAGCAGCTCGCGGCAGGCTGGGAAGCAGGTAAATCGGCGTGGCAACCCGCGCCGGGCGACTACTGGATGGCGACGCTCCACCGCGAGCGCAAGGTGGCGTTTCGGCTGTTCATCCCCAAGCAGTTCCAACCGAACCAGCCAATCCCACTTGTGCTTGCCCTGCACGGAGCAGGGGGCAACGAGCATCTGTTTTTTGAGGGCTACGGGCTGGGCGTCATCCTCAAAGAAGCCGAGCGGCGCGGCTGGGCGGTGATTGCCCCACGCGCCGAGATGAACTTGGCGCACATCGGCGGCGCGCTGGAAGCCGCCCAGAAACTGCTGCCGATAGACCCCACGCGCATCTATCTGATGGGGCACTCGATGGGCGGCGCACATAGCTTTGCCGCGATTGCGCAGTTCCCCGACCGATTCCGCGCCGTCGCCATCTTCGCAGGCGCAGGACTACCCACCCAAGTCCCTGCCGACCTGCCTATCTTGATGACCGTCGGCGAGCAAGAACTCAGCATGCTCAAGACCAACATCGAGACCGCCTATCGCCGCCTGCAAGGGCTGAACCTGAAGACGCTGGACTACAAAAAGTACGACGGCTGCGACCACCTAATGATTGTGCGCGAGGCCATGCCCGACGCCTTCGCCTTCTTCGACCGTGCGCCTGCGCGTTAACACGCCCCTCCGTCGCCCCCGACAAGGAGGAGGTACAATCTACTCGTGCGGGGCGAGATCGAGCAGAGCGTTGCGCAGACCTATCGGCGATTGACCTACCTAAGTGCGCTGACGATGGCTATCGGCTGGGTATGGCATCTGATGAGCGGTGACGAACGCAACTGGCTTATCGACGCGGGGCTGGGGCTGCTGCTGTTGACGCCGCTGCTGGCGCTGGCGCACTTGGCATGGCTGGCGCGCGAGCGCGACCGCCTCGCCGCACGCTACGGCTGGATTGCCCTCGCGCTCCTTGCACTCGCCGTACTGATCGGACTATTCATTCAGGGGTTGCGATGAGCATATCCGAGTCGCTGCGCAGGGAGTTGGCGCGCATCGTGGGCGCGGACGGGGTGATTACCGACCCTGTGGGCTTGCTCGCCTACGACTGCGACGCCTACACAATAGAGAAATCGTTGCCGACGGTGGTCGTGCTGCCCGAAACGACAGAGCAGGTCGCCGCAGTGGTGCAATTATCGAGTCGCGTAGGGCTGCCCATCACACCGCGCGGGGCGGGCACAGGGCTGTCGGGCGGCGCACTCGCCGTTCACGGCGGCGTGGTGATAGGCTTTAGCCGTATGAACCGTATCTTATGGGTAGACACCGCCAACCGACGCCTACGCGCCCAAGCGGGCGCGGTGAACTATCAACTCACTAAAGCCGTGCAACACGCCCACTTCCACTTCGCGCCCGACCCCTCCTCACAAGGCGCATGCACCATCGGCGGCAATGTCGCCGAGAACTCGGGCGGTCCCCACACGCTCAAATACGGCGTGACGGTGAACCACATCACAGCCTTGCAGGTCGTGTTGCCCGACGGGGAGGTCGTGGAGCTCGGCGGCGAGGAGGACGACCCGCTCGGCTACGACCTGGTGGGGCTAATCACGGGCAGCGTGGGCACGCTGGCAATCGTCAGAGAGGTCGTCGCGCGCCGCACGCCCCATCCGCGAGGCGTGCGCACCCTGCTCGCCGTGTTCGAAACACTGGAAGACGCCAGTCAGACCGTATCCGACATTATCGCGGGCGGCATCGTGCCTGCCGCGCTGGAGCTGATGGACGCGCTCACCCTGCAGGCAGTGGAAGCGGCGTTCGGCTATGGCTTCCCGCTGGACGCCGAAGCGGTGCTACTCATCGAACTGGACGGCTTGGAAGTGGAGTTGGATGGCGAGCAGGCGGATGTGTTGGCAATCTGTCGGCGCAATCGTGCGCGCGAGGTGCGTCAAGCCGACACGCCCATCGAGCGTGCGCGGCTCTGGGCGGCGCGGAAGAAAGCCATCGGCGCGTTGGGCAGGCTCGCGCCCTCCTGCGTCACGCAAGACGGCGTCATCCCGCGCTCCAAACTGCCCCAAGTGCTGCGCGAAGCCGCCCAAATCGCTGCGAAATACCAACTCCAACTCGCCAATGTGTTCCACGCAGGCGACGGCAACCTGCACCCCGTACTGCTGTTCGACGACTCCGACCCCGACCAAGTGGCGCGGGTCGTGGAAGCAGGCGACGAAATCCTACAACTTTGCCTACGCGCAGGCGGCAGCCTCACAGGCGAGCATGGCATCGGCACAGAGAAATGCGCCCTGATGCGCCAGATGTTCAACGCGCACGACTTGGAGACGATGAAGCGCGTCAAGGCAGTATTCAACCCGCACGACAAACTTAACCCGGAGAAGATGTTCCCCGACTCGCGCTACTGTTATGAGAGTAAGCGTGCGTTGCGTCGTGGCGCAGTTGGTCTATGAGCGCGTCGAGGCTCGCGGCGGTATGCATCCCGTGCTGACGCAGGAGGTTCCACAGTAGCGTCGCGTTGCCGTGCGTGAAATCGCGTGTGTGGAACGGACGCGCCTCCAGCGCGTAGATGGGCACTCCACGCCGCTGCGCCCAGACCGCCAGCTCCAAGTTGCGCAGGTTGCCGTGTCCGAACGGCGCGTCGGCAATCACGACCGCCTGCGCCTCGCCAATCAGCGACTGCGCGCGCTGGTACGCCGCGTCCGAGATGGGCGAGAAGGGCTGCTCGGTGATATGCTCCAGTTGGAGCGCGCGGGCGACCTCCTCGTCGGTATCCAGTAGGTTCAGTACGCCCGTGCGCACGCGCCAACCTGCCGACAGGAGCGCGTAGTAGACCGCCGCGCCCGAACCGCCGCCAGCAATCACGAACGCTGTCGGCGCGTCGCTTGCCAACGGCGTGCGCGCCTCTTGGCCGAGCGGGAACAGCAGCGGTCTGCCCGTGAGCGGGTTCATTTGGCGTAGCACAGGCGTCTGATAGACGCTTTCCAGCAGCTCAGGCTGCAACACGGCGTCGGGCGCGCCCTGCCCCACGATGCGCCCTGCCTGCATCAGCGCAATCCAGTCGGCATATTGCGCGGCTAAGTTCAGGTCGTGCAGCACCAGCAGTGCGCCGACGCCCTGTCGCTGCGCGTGTTGGCGTAGCATCTCCATCAGGCGCGTCTGGTGGTGCAGGTCTAAGTGCGTGGTGGGTTCATCCAGCAGCAGGTAGCGCGCTTGTTGGGCGAGTGCGCGGGCGAGGTTCACGCGCTGTCGCTCGCCGCCGCTGAGCTGGCTGATGGTGCGTTCGGCAAGCGCCGCAATCTCGGTTTGCGCCATCGCCTGCGCTACGGCGTCGCGGTCGGCGCGACTCACACCCCAGAACCCCTTCTGGTGCGGATACCGCCCCATCATCACCAGTTCGGCAACCGTGAAGCCCATCTCGGCAGGCGTCTCTTGAGGCGCGTAGGCAACCAGACGGGCAAATTCGGTCGGGTGATAGGCGTCGTAGGGTTTGCCATCCAGCAGTCGCTCGCCTTCAAACGGCGTGAGCGTGCGCGCCAGCGTGCGCAGCAGAGTCGTCTTGCCCGAACCGTTCGGCCCCAGCAAAGCGACCACCTGACCTGTCTGAACCTGCAGTGAGGCGTTTAGCACTATCGGCGCGTGATTGTAGCCTGCCGTGATGGACTTGGCGCTCAGCATCGGCACACCCTCAGCGCATCAGCAGGAAACTGCTGAGCGGCAGTGCAACGATTCGCGGATCGGGCAACTCGGTCTCTTCCAGAGTTATCAGCACGCCAAACGGGGCGTTGTTGGCAGTCTTCTCAAGGAAGGCGCGTAGCCCCACAGTGTCGCGCCACGGGTCGATATAGCGTCGATACTTGACTTCTATCGGGATGCGCGTTGCGCCGATGGTCAGCACGAAATCGACTGCTGGCTCGGCGTGGCGTTCGGGAAACCATGCGAGGTTGACTTCGGGCAGGCTTGCCAAGTAGAAGCCGACGATGCTCTCGGCGATGTGCCCTGCCAGCGGCGCCATCTGTGGCGCGTGACTAAGCTCGTCGGGGGTGAGCGGCACGACCTCTTGAAGCCAGCTGGCGCGAAGGGTATGGTCGCATAGGCAGAGTTTTGGGTTGCCCTTGCGCCGCTTGAGACGGATTTCGAGAGGGGATATAAGCCGAATCAGGAGTGTGTCGTTGAGGAATCGCAAGTACGCCAGTGTGCGCTGGCTGCCGATGTTGGCGTGCAACGCGGTGCGCAGCTCCTGCAGGTAGATTGCAGGGCTGGGAGCGTTGCCTGCATAGCGGCAAGCGAGCGTGAACAGCGCTTCCAGCAGCGTCTGGTCGCGTTTACGCCCGCGCTCGCCGACGCGCAGGTCGTGAGTAATCACGCGCCGCACGATGGTCTCGTTTAGGTACTGCGCCAGCTCGCCCCAGTCCGCCTCTACGCGCCGATGCGCCACGGGGTAACCGCCTCGCTGCGCGAACAGCTCGAACGCCGCGTCGCGCGCCTCACGGTAGCGTTGCCCATGCCTGTGCAACTCGCGCCAAAACTCGATATTTCTGAGCGCGTTGTAGCCGTTCTCTGCCAACAGCGGCGGGATTGAAGTCATCCCATGGAGTGCTGCAATCTCACGCAGCAGCAGACCTCCTAACTCCAAGGTTGTGATGCGCCCTGCAAGGCTTTCACGCCCCTGCCCGATACGCAAGGCGGAACTCCCCGTCAGCAGCACGCGCACCGCTTCGTGATCGACCAACGCCTTCAACTGCGCCGACCAGTCCACAAGATTTTGCGCCTCGTCGATGAAGATATAGGCAGGTTCGCCCGCCTGCGCGCAGGCGTTGAAGGGCGCGCCCAGTATCTGTTCCTGATACCAGTAGCAAAGGCTCAGCAACGGCTGCTGGAGACCGCGCAGGGTCGGGATCTCGTCGAACTGCACGCGAAAGATACGGCGCGGCGCTACGCCCTGCTGCAGCAACGCCTCAATCACATGGTTGAGCAGGGTGGTCTTGCCCACCTGCCGTGCGCCGCGTAGGGCAATCACATGCGTCAGACCGTGCTGGAGCCGACGGTAGACAGTCTGAAACAGCGCACGGCGCATAGGGGGCAGCGGCGGCAGCGCATCGCCCGACCACCACGGGTTCGTGCGCCGCAGATAAAGCTCCAACTCAGGGGCGAGCGAAATGCCGAACAGCGTCCGCTCATCACCAACGCGCCTCACAAACACAGTATACCTCTCCCGAATTGAGGCAGTTCGGGTATCTTATGGCGCGTGAAGACCTGTCCGCACCCGCGCGTGCCCGCTGCGCCATGCGTCGCCACTTACGGCATCGAGGAGGAGGTATTCATCACGGAGCCGACGCGCCCCACGCTCAGCGCGCTCTATGTGATGGCGAAACTGCTCGGTCGCAACCCGCGCTACTACTATAAACACTCTGCCACCAACTTCGCACGGGGCAAAGACGCCCGCCAGTGCCTGATGAGCAGCGTCGAGATAGCCACGCGCCCCCATCGCGATATCGACTCGCTAATCAACGACCTGCTCGCACGACGCAGGGACTTGGCGCAGGCGGCGGGGCAGGCGTATCTTGTACCGATCGGGCACCTGTTCGATATTGAGGCGCCTACAAACACGGGCGGCTTGCATCTGCACATCGGCGTCGCACCCGAGCGACGCGCGAGGGTGTATGCGAATCTTGCCCACTTCCTGCCCCTGCTGATGGTGCTATCGGCGAGCAGCCCTTATGCTGGGGGGCGATACTTCGGGCAGTCTTATCGGATGGCGCACTCGTTCGCGATTGGCGCGCTGCGCGACGACCCCTACTATCGGTTTCAAGACTTAATCATCTCGCGCAGGCTGGGCACCATCGAGATACGCGCCCTTGACCCCATCTGGGATGGGGAACGGCTGCGCTGGTTGCTGAGGGCGGTGGATGCGATTGTGGCGTTGCCCGACGCGCGCGCGTTAGACCTCGCGCGCTACGCCCTGTTGCGCGAGCAAGCCGCCCGCGCTGGCTACACGCCCGACCTGCAGCGCCTCTACGCCGAGCTGCGCGCGCTGGTCGACCTGCCGGAAATCCTGCTGCAGCGCACGCTCTCGGATGAGTTGGCGGACTGCACCGCGCAGCGGGGCGTGCTACACACCTACGCCTGCTTGAACCACGCCTACCGCACAGGCAGGTGGGCGTCGGTCGCACCCCATGATGTTAAACCGTCAGCGGGGCGCGCGCTGCTGGGGCTAATCGGCTACTACTTGCCAAAGCTACCGTATATCGCCTATAAAGCGTGGGCGGAGTGGCGATGAGCAGGCGGCTATGCCTCGATGCGCTGGAGCGTCTGCACCTGCACTAACACTACCGTCACATTATCGCGTCCGCCGTGGGCGAGCGCACGGTCGATGAGCTTCCACGCGGCGCGCGTGAGCGGTTCCGACTTGAGTATCACCTCGATATCGGCGTCGTCGACCATGTCGGTCAGCCCGTCGGAGCAGAGTAGATACACATCGCCTGCTTGCAGGGGGAAGGTCTCGATATCGGGTTCGAGCGGCTCGTGGGGGGTGTGGACGCCGACGGCTTGGCGAATCACATTCCGCTGGGGGTGAAACCGTGCCTGCTCGGGCGTGAGGATGCCCTGCTCAACCAGTTGCGCCACGAGCGTCTGGTCGCGCGAGAGTTGTTCGAACTGCCCGTCGCGCAGGCGATAGCATCGGCTGTCGCCCACATGCGCCAAGATGCCTTCGTCCTGCTTGAGGATAAGCGCGGTGAGCGTTGTGCCCATGCCGTGACGCGAGGGGATTTTGCTTGCCATCTCGGCAAGGTAGTAGTGCGCCTGAAGCACGGCTTGGCGCGCGGCGTCTTGCGCACTACCGCCGCGATGGTAGTAGGCATGCAGGAACTGCTTCGCAGCGAGTTCGCTGGCGATTTGCCCTGCGTTATGACCGCCCATGCCGTCGCACACCAGGTAGACGCTGCCGCGCGCCGCCAGCAACGCCGTCTCGTCAGGCTCGTAGAAGTCGAACTTGTCTTCGTTGTTCTCGCGAGCGTGCCCGATTTCGGAGCGGGCGACGAACTTCACTTGGGGCAGGGTGCGCAACGGCTCGTCGGGCAGCGCGCCGCCCAACTCCTCCGCGCTGAACTCGGCAGTAATCTCCTGCATGGGCGTCTCGGTTCGGGGCAAGTCGGCGTTCTCCTGCTCACGCGCCCAGAATCTCTTGAATAACATCGTTCATCTCACCCTGCAGACGGTTCAGCCAGTGGGTCGTATCGTCCAATATGGCCGCGAGGGACTGCGCCGTCTGCTGCGAACCAGCGTTGAACTGCACAAAGAAGAATGCAGGGTCGCTGAACAGCGGCTCGATGCGCAGGTCGCAGATATAGGGCGTCTCTTCAAAGGTGATGCGCAGCCCCAGCCCGCGCAGTCCGGGAAAGTAGCCGCGTAGCGTCGTGGGCGGGATGGGCGTGAACGCCTCCACCGTGCGCTCAAAGGCAGAGCCGTTGGCGTCGATGTGGGCGATGACCTGCAAAACCATCGGGAAGCGGTCTTCCAGCAGTAGGGTGTCGCGCACAGCCGCAAGCAAGCTCTCCACCCGCGAGGGCGAGAACTGCGCAGGCATACCGTCGCAAGTGTATTGCAGCTGATTCTCGTTGAGAAATAGCGCCTCGCGCGAGAGGGGGTTCACCAGCGCGATCGCACCAGCTATCGGCACAGGCTGGGGGTTGAACCCCTCGCCAACGGCGTCCATAATGCGCATCCGCCGCACATCGTTCAACGGTCCCACCGCCGCGTTCAAGTTCAGTTGAATCTGTCGGAACTCCAAGTTAGACATGGTTTTCGCCTCCACAATTATCGCCGTCGATTGTACCATACCTCTGCTACCGACGCTTGGTTATCACCTCCACTGCTTTCTCCAGTTGGGGGTCGCGCTCGGACGCCTCGTCGTCTGGGGTGAAGTCCACCAGATAGTCGGGCGCGGCGCCGTTGCCCTCCAAGTTCACGCCCTTGTCGATGGTGAACCAGCCGCGTCCGGGCGTGGAGACCGTGCTGCCGTCCATCAGGCGCCGCTGTCCTGTGCTAATCACGCCGCCTGCTGTTGGCATGCCCACCAGCGCGCCCCGCTTGAGCGTCTTAATCGCGTGCGCGAAAATCTCGGCGTTGCTGAAACTGCGCTCGTTGCACAGCACCACAATCGGCTGATGCCAGCCGATTACGGGCAGGCGGTCTTGCGGATAGCCCCGCTCGCCGTTGCGCCCCACGGTGTAGGCGTGGCGCGGGGGATGGAGCATCGCCAGCAGGTAATCTGCCGTGCGCCCGCCCCCGTTGAAACGGACATCGATAATCAACGCCTCTTTGCCATACGCCACCGCGTACAGGTCGCGCTCGAACTCGCGCAGGCTCGCCTCGCCCATCGCTTGGATATGCACATAGCCCACGCGCCCGCCCGTGCGCGCCTCCACCCACTGCCGATTGCGCTCCACCCAGTCGCGATAGAGCGCGTTGTTGAACTCGGCGATGGAGATAGGACGCAGGAACACCGTCCGCTCCGCGCCGTCCGTGCTGCGCACGCGCACCTCAATCCGCTTGCCCACCGTGTTGTCCAGCAGCTGATAGACATTCGTTGTGGGGGTAATCGGCTTGCCGTCGATGGCGAGGATGCGCTCGCCCGGTTGCAGGTTCACCTCCTTGCGTGCGGCGGGCGTGTTGGGCAGCACGCGCTCGATTCGTAAGCCTTCACCATCGCGTGCGTCGCTGAACACCGCGCCCAGCATCCCCGTGTTCGACGGCGCGTCCACGCTCTCCGAACGCGCCAGCGAGAAGCTCAGGTGCGATGCACGCAGCTCGCCCAGCATCATCAGCACCACCGCCGTGAAGTCGCGGTCGCTCTGGGCATAGGGCAGGAACGGGCGGTACTTCGTGCGCATCGCCGCCCAGTCCACACCGTGAAAGTTCGGGTCGTAGAAGGTCTCGTTCAGCGTGCGCCACGCGGCGTCGTAGAGGTACTCACGCTCTTTCGCAAGGTCGATGGTGATTTCGGCGTCGGTGCGTGTGGTCTGGGGGCTGCCGCCTGAGGTCGCGATGCGCTGGAGCCTGCCCCGACTGAGAAAATAGATTGTCTTGCCATCTTTGCTGAACTGCAGTTGTGCGGGCGACACGCCGCCTGAGGTGAGGCGTCGCTCGTCGCTGCCGTCCCACTTAATGAGGTACAGGTCGGCTTGTCCTTGATATGCGCTGCGGAAGGCGATCTGCTCGCCGTCGGGCGCGACGATAGCCTCCTGCACGCCTGTCGCGTAGCGCGTCACCAGGCGCACGCGCTGGTGGAGGTCTTCCAAGTCGATTTCCACGCGCACGGGGTCTTTCGCTTCCGATTTTTTGGGCGCGTCGTACTTGTCGTCTTCCTCGTCTTCGCGGTCGGCGCGGGTGCGCTCAAAGTCCGCGCGCCGCAGCCACACATGACAAATGTTGAGCACATCGGTCTCGCGCTCGGAGAGGAACACGAGCGCACGCCCATCCGCCGACCAACTGGGCGCGAAGTCATTGCGCGGATGACGCGACAGGTTATAGACCTCGAAAGTTGGCTCCGCCGACACACTCGCGGCTTGGGTCGGAGCGGGGTGCGATTCGTGCGTGTCCGACGGGGGTTGAGGGGGGTTCCAATCGGGCACACGCACGAGGAACACATCGCTGTTGTAGTTCTCGTCGTAGCGGTCGAAGGCAATCCAGCGGCTGTCGGGCGACCAGGCGATGTTGCCCAAGTTCCACGAGCGAGTGAGCGTGAATTCCCGTTTCGTTTCGAGGTGCATCACCACGAGGTCGCCCTGTCCGCGTTGGAAGGCGAGCCACTTGCCGTCGGGCGCGAGGCGCGGTTTGCTTTCGCCCTCAGGACGGTGAGTTAGCGGTTCGATTTTGTGCGAGCGTGCGCGGCGCAGGCGCGGTTCGTCGGGGTCGTTGGAGGTGAGAGTGAAGATGTGGGTGCTGCCGTTGCGCTCCGCCTCGAAGTAGACCGTTTTGCCGTCGGGCGCGAGTTGGGGGTTGCTTTCGGGTTCGATGGTCTCGGTCAGGTTGCGTGAGGGACCGCCGTCGGGGAAGCGCGCCGCGAACAGCTCGCCGCGCACGACATACACGAACTCTTTCGCGTCGGGGGCGAGGGCGTAGTCTTCCACATTCGCGCTGAAGGTACGGCGCACGGTATCGGGCGCGCGGCGGTCGTGCGCAGGAACCTGCAGCGGGATGACGCGCAGTGCGCCCGTGGCGGTATCCAGCCGATAGGTATCCATCCCTTGCTCGAAGGTGATTACCTTGCCGTTCGCGCTGATTTGGGGGAAGCGGATGCCATCGTTTTGGAAGCGGGTGAGCGGGCGGATGCGCTTGGTTTGGGTGTCCATCGCGTAGAGGTTGGCTGTGCCGTCGCGCTCGGAGACGAAGTAGAGGGTGCGTCCGTCCGCGCCCCACATCGGGAAGGTGTCGGGGGTGTCGGTTTGGGTGATTCGGGTGTAGCGGCGCGTGGCGAGGTCGACAAGCCACAGGTCGCCTTGCGCGCTGCCCTTGTAGCCTTTGCGCCACCATGCGCTGTCGCGTCGGACGAAGGCGAGGCGTTTGCCGTCGGGGGAAAGGGCGAAGGGCGAACCGCTCGCTTTGTGCAGGCGGTAGGGCGTGCCGCCGCTGAGGGGCGCGACATAGGCGGCAAAATCCGCGCCATACGGCTCGGCGTCGCGACGCGACTCCAGCAGCACCGCTTGGCTATCGGGCGTCCAGCCCCACGCGCGGTCGCGCCCCGAAAAGTAGGTCAGGCGTTGCACCGCGCCTGTGTCCAAGTGCAACACGAACACATCGTCGTTGCCGTGCCTATCGGAGGTGAAGGCGATTTTCTTGCCGTCGGGCGACCAGATGGGGGCGAAGTCGTAGGCAGGGTGGACAGTGAGGCGTTGCGCGATGCCGCCAGTGATCGGGGCAATCCAGATATCGCCTTGCCACGAGAAGGCGATTTGAGCGCCATCAGGCGACGGCGCAGGGAACCGCGCGAACCGAATCTCCGACTGGGCAAAACTTCCCACGCAAAGCAGACTCGCCAGAACGAACGCGAAGATACGCATCTCGGCTATGAGCAGTTCGGCGTGCGCAGGGGGATTCCTGCCCGCTTCTTTTAGAGAATTGTTCCCGCAATCAGAGCGCGCCTACTATAGGGTATCCTTATATATAGGATGAAACGCGCACTGTGGACGCTATGGATGGCATATCTGTTGGGGAGCGCAGCGGCGCAGGAGCTGGTCTCGGAGGTGATTGTCGGGCGCGGCGTGGCGGGTCCCTACACGCTGAGCTGGAACCGCGTCGTGGAGCGTTCCGAGATTGTGTTGGTGGATACGCGCTGGCTTAGCCGCGACGCGGACTACACAATCGACTACGCGGCGGGTCAAATCCGCTTCGTCCACGCACTCACGCCCACCCAGAGCGCGCGCGTGAGCTATCGGATCCAGTCGGGCGTCTCGCAGCGCAATACGAACGCCGATATCGCGTTGGAGACCGAGCTGGCGCGTCGCGGACCTGCAGCGCTAAGCTTGCGCGGACGCATCCTCGGCGACCCGAACCGCCCCACGACCGATTTGGGACTGCGCGCGAGCTGGCAAGAGCCATCACGCGAGGGCGAGGCGGTCTACCTGTTCCGCAATCCGCAAGGCGACGACGCGCCCAGCCTGCTACAAATCCGCTCGCAGTGGCGCACCGACACAGGCTGGCAAGGCGGGTTCCGATTTAGCCGTGTGGACAGCGACTTCGGCGATGCGAACCCCTACGGTCTCGCCAGCGGACAGCAAACCGCCGAGGCGAACCTGCTCTATCAGCCCGACGCCCACCTGCGCACGCGCCTCCAATGGAGCCTTCAAGAACCGCTGCTGCCCAATCAGTCCGCCCAACAACGCTGGCACGCAGGGTTGGACTATCAACTCCAGCAGATCCAGCTCAGCTTAGAGCGACAGATTGCCGCGCTGGGCAACCAACCGACGCAGGTCGTGGATCGCGCGCGGGTGCAACTGCAACCTACTGATGCGGTGCGACTCCAGCTGGAACAGGATTCCACCACTCAAGGGGAGCGTATGGTGCAACAGACCCAGGTGCGCACGCAGCTTGGACAGGGCATGGAGCTGCGCCACCGCACGGTCGACGACTCGCACGCGGGGCGCACGGAGGAGAGCGGCGTCGCAATGCGCTTCGGCACGCCGACCGTGCAGGGTGCGGTGGGGTTAGACCAGCGTTGGCGCGAGGACTCCCAACAACGCGCGGCGCAAGCGCAACTGCAAGCGCAGCTCGACCCGCGCCTGCGCGTCTCTGGCGAGTACGAAGCTATCGAGAATGCAGGGCAAATGCGCGGCTATCAGGTTCAAGCGAACCCCATCGACGGCTTGCAACTGACGCTGCGTGAGCGCATGTATGAGGGGCTACGCGGGCTGAACCTGCGCAGTCAGCAGATCCATTGGGATTGGCGCGTGAGCGCGGGGCTGGCGCTGAGCGGTCAGGTCGCCCAGCATCCGCTGAATCAAGGCGCGCCGCAACCCGTGCAGACCGAGCAGTATCAACTGCGCTGGCGACACGGCGCATGGAACCTTGAGGCGGGCTACACCGAGCAAAACCAAATCGGACAACTATTCACCGAGCGACGCTACACCTTCAGCGTGCGCAAGCAGCTCGACGCCGCCACGCTGTTGGGATTGACCTACCAGCAATCGGAATGGGAGCGCGATGCGTTCCTGCGCGAAGCCGCCCTTCGACTGGGACTTACGCGCCAGCTATCGGGCTTCTACCTCTCGGCGGAGATGCAAATGCTACTGCCCCGCAACGACGCCCAGCCCCAGTCGCGCCCGAACTACTCGGGCAGCCTCAAGCTCGGCGTGCAGTTTTAGACCATGTTATGAAACCTCACAAAGTGCTACAGCGCATACTCGCGGGTTCTAAAAATATACGCTTCGAGGATATGCTGAGACTGGCAGAAGCGTATGGATTCTACCTCGACCGCGTGAGTGGCAGTCATCATATCCTCGTGCATCCAGAGTTACCTGTTGTGTTGAATCTGCAAAATGTAGGCGGACAGGCAAAGCCCTACCAAATCAAGCAGTTTCTCAAGGTCGTGGAAGAGTATAATTTATCGTTGGAGGCTGAGAACAAATGAAGGATTACCACATCAACATCTTTTACAGCGAAGAAGACGAGGGATATATCGCGGATATTCCAGATTTGCCGGGGTGTTCCGCGTTCGGCGAAACGCCCGAAGAGGCGCTCCAAGAGGTGCAGATTGCCAAGCAAGCCTGGTTGGCTGCCGCACGCGATGCTGGCAAGCCTATACCTGCGCCGCGCTACCGTCCTGTCATTTATCAGGCGCGTTAGAGATAGAAACTTCACCAAGCCAATTCGTGTGCAAACTTGTCGCATAGCGAATATTCACCTTCATTGGTGGAGATGCAAACGGATGCCTCCTCACAAGTTCACCGAAAGCGCAAACTGCCATAGTAAAATGATGTACTTCATCAGCGTCGCCTACTGCTTGATGTCGCCGCGCTGCAACAGGTCAACACCCAGCTTACGCCGTCTATTAGCCGCGTCGTCACATTCCCGTTCGCATCGTGTTGCCATGCCACACCGTTCACACTCGCCACGCGGTTCGCATCGTCATAGGTCAACACATCCGTGCGTGTCTGCCCGTTCACTGTGCGCACCCGCTGCACGCGGTTGCCCACCCGGTCATACCAGTACTCAATCTCATGCGCTGGCGACACGGCGCATGGAACCTTGAGGCGGGCTATACTGAGCAAAGCCAAATCGGACAACTATTCACCGAGCGACGCTACACCTTCAGCGTGCGCAAACATATCGACGCCGCCACGCTGTTGGGATTGACCTACCAGCAATCGGAATGGGCGCGCGATGCGTTCCTGCGTGAGACGGCGGTGCGGCTCGGACTGACGCGCCAGCAGTCGAGTTTCTACCTCGCGTTGGAGGCGCAGATGTTGCTGCCGCGCATGGACGCCCAGCCCCAGTCGCGCCCGAACTATTCGGGCAGCCTCAAGCTCGGCGTGCAGTTCTGACGCCTGGGTGGGTGAGTCTCCTGACCCCTCTCCGTAAGGTTTCTTGAGGGTACGAAAGTCGTGCAAGCGCGGTGCGCCGCCAAGAATGGCGTCGCACCAGCGCAACTGTGGCTTGGACATTCTTGTCCAAGCGTTGTTTGTCGGCAGGGACGCCCCGTGGCTTGGAGATTCTTGTCCAAGCGTTGTTTGTCGGCGGGGACGCCCTGTGGCTTGGACATTCTTGTCCAAGCGGTGTTTGTCGGTGGGGACGCCCCGTGGCTTGGACATTCTTGTCCAAGAGTTGTTTGTTGGTGGGGACGCCGAGACTACACTGCGCACGGACAGGAAT
>JARJMV020000168.1 GCA_029335935.2 bacterium | reverse complement strand
TAGTGGGGTTTCGCCGCCCACATATAGGGGTGCAGGGCGTTCTCGTCCAGCCCATCGCCGTAAGTTTGGAGTTGTGCGTTGCGCATAATCTCGCACAGCTCACGCGCGCTAAGCTCGCGTGCGTTGCGCCGCTCGAACGCGGTCTTTTCAAACAGGTATCGGCTCGTGATGTCCACCACCACTTGGCACGCGCCCTGCAGCGAGGCTTCGAGAATAGCGATTTGCTCTTCGCGGTCGGCGTCGCGCAGCGCGGCTTGGCGGATAATCGTCTCGCAGAAGATGCTGGCGGTCTCGGCGAGCGTCATGGGCGTCTGGCGTTGGAGGTAGGTGCGCTCGGCGAGGCAGAGGTTGTGATAGGCGTGTCCGAGCTCGTGCGCGAGAGTACTCATGCCGCCGAAGGCGGGCTTGTAGTTGGTGAGGATGCGCGACTCGTCGCGGCGCAACCGCATGCAGAACGCGCCGTCGCGCTTGCCCGGCTGGGGCGGGGCGTCGATCCAGTTTTCCTCGAACGCGCGGCGGGCGAACGCGCTCATCTTCTGCGAGTAGGTGGCGAACTGCTCGATAATGAACTGCGCCGCCTCGTCGTACTCCCATCGCTTGGGTTCCTTGCCGACGGGCGCGAAGAGGTCGTACCACGCGCACCGCTCGACGCCGAGCAGTCGCGCCTTCGCGTGCAGGTAGCGTCGGAAGTCGGGGAACGCTGCGTGGGCGGCGTCGAGCATCGCGTCGAGCGTGGCTTCATCGATGGCGTTGCGGAACAGCGAGGCGTGCAGCGGGCTATCCCAGCCGCGACGGCGCATCAGCAGGTTCGTCTCGCCCTTAATCGCGTTCAGCGCGCTGGCGATGGGCATCGCGTGCTGCTCCCACGCCTGCAGCTCCGCCTCGTAGCCTGCACGGCGCACCTCGCGGTCGGCGTCGTAGGCGAGATTGCGCACCATGCTCATCGTGAGCGTCTGCGGCTCCCCTTTGAGCGGCACGACCACCTGAATCTGCGAAGTGAGGTTGCCGTACAGCTTGCTCCAAGCGTTGCCGCCCGTGAGTTGCATCTCGGCGGCGAGCGACTCTTCGGCGGGCGACATCATATGTTCGGCGGCGATTCGGGCGCGGCGCAGCCAGTAGGCGTGTTGACGCGCCTGCTCCGAACGCTCAATCATCGCCTCCACCTCTTGCGACCCTGCCCACGCCGTGAGGCGCGTGCCGAGTTTCGACAGGCGCACCGATTGACGCTCCAACTCGCTTAGCCGCGCTTGGGCGTACTCGTCGCGCGAATCGACCGACACGAACGCATACACATACGCGCTCAGCGTCCACGCCTGGTCGTTCAACGCATTATAGGCGGGTAGCACGCGCTCCAGCACGCCTGCTGCAAGGTCGGCGTTCAGAGGCGTCGGCGTGCGGTCAATCTGCATCTCGTCGAACAAACCTTCTAACTCCTCAAGGGCACGAACCAAACTCCGAAAATCGCGCTCATATTCGGGCGAGTCCAGCCCTGCGTAGACCACGCTCATATCCCAGCGGGGTAGCTCCGTTTTCATGACAAAGAGGATTGTACCTCACCTTGCGGAGTGCAGGCGCAGTCAAGCAGAGCCTGCCCAGCGCACCCCAGCTTCCTGCCCCAACATTGGTTCCGCCTGTCGGCAGGCAAAACGCACGGTTACCTCCCTGCTTAGCGATAAACTGCAAAGCGAGGGGGTATACTCTTGTCGTCCGACGACAGAAGTGGCTTGCGACGCCAAGCAAGCCCTCCTTGCTCGGACCCCACAGACGATGACGACCGCAACGCGCGTGATTGCGCTCTTTTGGCTGTTGGTAGGCGCGAGCATCTGGTGGACGGCGTTAGCGAAAGACGCGCCTACGCCGTTCAGCTTGCGCTTTTTTGCAACGATTCAGGTGCTGGGCGGGATTTTCACCTTCATGCGCCTGACACTCGGCTGGGTGTTTCTGATTACGATGTCGGTGTTCACGATGGTGACGGGGCTGTTCGCGTTGCTGAGCGCGCCGTTGATGCCCGACGAGATGCTGGCGAACGCGCCGCGCCTGTTTGGGATGCATCCGCGCTGGCTGATTGCGCTTAGCGCGGCGCTCGGCATAATCATCGGACGGCTCGGCTGGTTAGGGCTGAGCAAGAATCCGCCAAGCCAGTGGGAAGCCGCCGAGTCATAAGACGCTCGCGTCGTTCGGCAGCCACACCGCCGCGTCGTGGAACTGGATTGGCAGGGGGACTTCAGGCGCGGGTATGGTCTCCGGCGCAATAGCGTGGATGTCGTGGAGTGTGTTGGGCGTGGGTGTGGGTTGCGCAGGGGGTTTCCTGCGCTTGCGAGTGGGCTTGGGCGCAGTTGTTGTGGTCACAGCGTCGGAATTATACCCCCCCTTGTGGGAGATGGGTACAATTCCAGCGTTATGGCGACGACGGTACGCGAAGTGCTGGGCTATCTGAACGAGATTGCTCCGCCGCAGTGGGCGTTCCCGAACGACCCCATCGGGCTGCAAATCGGCGACCCGAACCAGAGCGTGGAGCGTGTGCTGGTGGCGTTAGACCCCGACCCGCGCACCGTCGCCAACGCCCGCTACCGCGAGTGCCAACTGCTGGTGACGCATCATCCGCTCATCTTCCGTCCACTCAGCAC
>JARJMV020000165.1 GCA_029335935.2 bacterium | reverse complement strand
TGTCGGTGCTACGGTGGCTTGTACTTTCCAGTCCAAGCGTAGGCACTTCTTCAGCACGGACGGGATGTCGGTGCTACGGTGGCTTGGACGTTCCAGTCCAAGCGTAGGCACTTCTTAAGCACGGACAGGAATGTCCGTGCTACGGTGGCTTGGACTTTCCAGTCCAAGCGTTGTTGCACGGACAGGGATGTCGGTGCTACGGGCGTGGCTTGGACTTTCCAGTCCAAGCGTCGTGGCACGGACAGGAATGTCCGTGCTACTTAGAAGAGCTCCTCTTCGCTGAAGCTCTTCATCTTCTTAGAGTAGGTAATGCTTCGCTTATTGAAGAAATCGTTCTCTTTCGTGGCGAGCAGCTCTTCATCGAACCAGCGTGTGGCGGCAAGGGCTGGCTCATCTACGCTGAAGAGCGGTTGAATGCCCACACTGCGCAACGAGTTGTTGAATCGGTTCTTCAAGAACTCGTCCACCTGATAGCGCGGGAGGTAGTCCAGCTCGCCGCGTTCGAAAATCCAGTCCAGAATATACTGCTCGGCGGCGTAGGCGCGCTCCACCGCGCGTAGAATCGCGTCTTCGGTCGCGGCGTCGAACCAGTTGGGGTACTCGTGTTGCAAGATGCGCACGAGTTCGACGCCGAACATGCCGTGAATCTGCTCCTCTTTGCTGGTGGCTTCGACGATGTTGGAGACGCCCTTGAACGCCGCGCGGTGCTTGTTGAACGCCATGAGAATCAGGAACTGCGAGAAGAGCGAGATATGCTCGACGAACGCGGAGAAGAGTAGCACGGTGAGCGCGAACTGTCGGTTGTCGCTACTGCGCATGCCTTCCTGCGCCTGCTGTAGGTAGCGAACGCGGTCCATAATTGCGGGGATACTGTGAATCTTCTCGAACTCGCCGCTCAGCCCCAGCAGGTCCAGCAGGTGGGAGTAGGCGTTGGCGTGGCGCACCTCGCTCTCGGCGAAGGTCATCCCCACCTCTGCAATCTCAGGCTTGGGCATGCGGTCGTAGATACGCGCCCAGAAGGTCTTGACGGAGACCTCAATCTGCGAGATGGCGAGCATCGTGTTTTTGAGCGCGTTGCGTTCATGCGGCTCGGTACGGGCGTGCCAGTCTTGCACATCGCCCGCTAAGGAAAACTCGGTATGCAGCCAGTACGAGTGGCGGATGGCGTCGCGAAACTTCAGTAGATCGGGATACTCATACGGCTTCAGATTCACCCGTTTCTCGAACAGCGGCATCGTGCATAACCCTCCATCTGTAGTATCTATTCGCCCAAAATCGCGAATTTTCTCGCCTGCAGCCACAACCTGTAGCGGTACACTCGGTTGTACCTGCGCGGGCAGTATACCCTATCGCTTGACGCCTTTGTCAAGGGTTTTAGGGGGGGAATTGTTAAATTTGCCCCTAAATCTGGGGACTTCTGCGACGATGGTGGTCAATCAGCACTATAGATGGGGGTCGCTGCACGCCAACCGTTGGCAATCACCAGCAGTGTGACGCCCATATCCGCCAGAATTGCCATCCAGAGGGTCGTCTGACCCATCAGCGCGAGCGCGATGAACCCTGCGCGCACGCTCAGCACGAAGGCGATATTCTGCGTAATCAGGCGCATGGCGTGTTTCGCGGTGCGTATGAGCGTTGGGATGAGCGTCAAATCGTGGCGCATCAGGGCGACATCGGCTGTCTCCAGCGCGAGGTCGGTTCCGCGTTCGGCGAAGCTGATGCCCACATCGGCGAGCGCCAGTGCAGGCGCATCGTTCACGCCGTCGCCCGCCATGCCCACGCATCCGAACTGCTGGCGCAGCGCTTCTAATGCCTGCGCCTTCTGATGGGGCAGCAGCTCCGCGTAGTGCGCCTGCACGCCTGTCGCGTGGGCAACGGCGTCCGCAACGGCGGGCACATCGCCTGTCAACAACGCTGTGTGAAGCCCCAGCGCGTGCAACTGCGCTATCGCGGGCGCGGCGTCGGGGCGCGCGGTATCGCGCAGCGCGAACACCACGCGAGGCTGATGGTCAAATAGCACGACAGGCGTCAATCCCTGCTGCTCCAGCTGCTCCAGCAGCGTCTCCAACGGCTTCGAGCAGGCGTTGTGCGCTTCCACAAAACGGTGGTTGCCCATCCGAAAGGTCTGACCATCCACGACGCCCACCACGCCCAGTCCGGGCGTTGTCTCGAACGATTCGACGGGGCGCGCAGTCGTGCCTTGCTGGAGGCAGTGGTCGCGAATGGCTTGGGCGACGGGATGCTCCGAGTGCATCGCTAAGCTCAGGGCAATCTCCAGCGGTCGCGCCAGTGGCTTCGTATCGGGGTAGCGGATGAATTCCACCTGCAGACAGCCGTAGGTCAGCGTGCCAGTTTTGTCGAAGGCGAAGGCGCGTAGGCGCGCCGCATGCTCCAGCACGGCGGCGCCTTTGACCACCACGCCGCGTCGCGCCAGCCCCGCAAGCGCGCTCAGCAGCGTCACGGGCGTGCTAATCACCAGCGCACAGGGGCATCCCAGCACCAGCAGCACCAGTCCTCGGTACAGCCATTCGCCCCACGCGCCACCCATCACTAACGGCGGCAACACTGCCACGCCCGTCGCCAGCCCCAGCATCAGCGGCGTGTAGGTTCGGGCGAAACGGTCGATGAGCCGCTCCACCTGTGCGCGGCGCGCCTGCGCTGCTATCCGTGCAATCTGCGCTACGACCGTTGCGTCTGCCGTCGCGTTCACCACCACATCCAACGAACCGTGCAGGTTCAGCGCGCCTGCGTAAACCGTGTCGCCCACCGATTTTTCGATAGGCACGCTCTCGCCCGTGATAGGCGACTGATCGACCGATGACGCGCCTGCGACTACTGCGCCGTCCAGCGGGATGCGTTCGCCGGGCTTGACGCGAATCCGCTGCCCGATTTGGATTTGCTCAACGGGGACGGTTTGCCATGCGCCGTCGGGCGTTTGCACAGTGGCTTGTGGGGGCGCCAGTTGGAGTGCGGCGCGCAGGCTCCGCTCCGAGCGTTCGGCGGCGCGTTGCTCCAGCAGTTCCGCCAGCGCGTAGAGGGTGACAACAACCGCCGCCTCGCCCCATTTGCCCAGCGCGATTGCCCCGACGCTCGCCAGCGTCATCAGCAGGTAGATGTTCGGCTGAAGGCGCGTTAGGGCGCGCATGCCTTGCCACAGCACGGCGCGCCCTGCGATGGCTATCGCCGCCGTTGCCAGTAGCGCAGGCAGCGCCTCCGCCGTCCCCAGCCACTCAGCGAGCTCCGCCGCCAACGCCAACGCGACGCCCAGCCCTATCTGCCAGCCTGCGCGGCGCGACGCGCCGCACGAACCGTCACACCCACACGCCTGCGCCATCTACAGGGATTATACCCCCCCGCGCGAAACTCGCGCTTATCGGAACAACGGCGCGAACACCAGCGCGACGATGCTCATCAATTTAATGAGGATGTTCATGCTGGGTCCAGTGGTATCTTTGAACGGGTCGCCGACAGTGTCGCCCACGACGGCGGCTTTGTGCACATCGCTGCCCTTACCGCCCTCGTGTCCTTCCTCGATATACTTTTTGGCGTTGTCCCATGCGCCGCCTGCGTTCGCCATCATCAAGCCAGTGACGACGCCCATGCCGAGCGCGCCTGCCAGGAACCCACCCAACGCCTCCGCGCCCAACGCGAAGCCCACCGCTAACGGCGCAATCACGGCAATCGCGCCTGGCAAAATCATCTCGCGTAGCGAGGCGCTGGTGACGATATCGATACAGCGGTTGTAGTCGGGTTTGCCCTTACCTTCCAGCAGTCCCAGCTCGCGGAACTGACGGCGCACCTCTTCCACCATCTGGTCGGAGGCGCGGCTCACGGCTTTGAGCGTCAGCGCCGCGAACAGGCTCGGCATCGCAATCCCGACCAGCATCCCAATCAGCGTCTGTGGGTTCACCAAGTTGATGGCTCGCAGTCCTGTTTGGCTTTGGTATGCGGCGAAGAGCGCGAGGGCCGTGAGCGCGGCGCTGCCAATCGCGAAGCCCTTGCCAATCGCTGCGGTGGTGTTGCCCAGCGAGTCGAGTTTGTCGGTGATTTTGCGCACGCTCTCGCCGAAGCCCGCCACCTCAGCGATGCCGCCCGCGTTATCGGCAATGGGTCCGTAGCTGTCGGTGCTCATCACAATCCCAATCGTGGCGAGCATTCCAACGCCTGCCAGCGCGATGCCGTACAAGCCGTTCGTGGCGAAGGCGACCCAAATCGCCGCCGCGATGCCCAACAAGGGCAGCACCGTGCTTAGATAGCCAATTCCAACGCCCGACAGGATGTTGGGTGCGACGCCGAAGCGCGACGATTTCGCAATCTCGCGTATCGGGGGACCGCTGGTGTAGTACTGGCTGACCGCGCCGATGAACACGCCCGCGAACAAGCCCGCCAGCACCGCCCAATACGGCGCGAGGTTGCCCACCATCGCGTTGATGATGAACGCTGCGCCCGCCAGAAACAGCAAGATGGCGACCACTGTAGAGCCGTTCAGGGCAAGTTGCGGATCGACGCCCTGAAATACCCGTATTGAGAACACGCCCAACACCGACGCAATCAGCCCGAACGCGATCAACGCCAAAGGCAAGATGATATACGGCAGTGGATTGTCCGAGTAAAAAGTCACAGCAATCACGGCGGCGGCGATGACGGAGCCGACATAGCTTTCGAACAGGTCGGCGCCCATGCCTGCCGTGTCGCCCACATTATCGCCCACATTATCGGCAAGCACGGCGGGGTTGCGTGGGTCGTCTTCGGGGATGCCTGCCTCTACCTTGCCCACGAGGTCTGCCCCGACATCGGCGGCTTTGGTGTAAATCCCGCCGCCCACGCGAGCGAACAGCGCGACCGACGATGCGCCCATCGAGTAGCCCGTGAGGTACTGCGCCAGCGTCTTTATGTCGGCTTGCCCCAGCAACACGATTAGCCCCACGCCCAGCAAGCCGAGCGCAGCGACCGCCAGCCCCATCACCGAGCCGCCCGTGAACGCCACCACCAACGCCTCGCCCATACCTCCCACGCGCGCCGCCTCCGTCGAACGCACGCCGCTGCGCGTCGACGCCTTCATCCCGATAAAGCCTGCCAGCATCGAGCTGAACGCGCCGAACAGATACGCGCCGCCAATCCACGGCGCCGTCTGATAGAACGCAAAAGTCAGCGCCGCGAACAGCACAATCGCAAACAGTGTGATGGCTATATATTCTCGCTTAAGGAAGGTCATCGCGCCGTCGTGAATGGCTTGCGCGTAGGTGCGCATCGTCTCGTTGCCATCGGGACGACGGGTGACTATCCAGTAGTTCAATCCTGCTAATAAAATACCCGCCCCACCAAGTATGGGCGCGGCGATAGGAACTATCTGCTGTAAACCCTCCATAGTTGCCTCCTCCTTCGTTGGTGACGCCTCCAACGCGCCGAGAGTATACCCGCTCACGCCCCCAAAGCAGATTGCCGACCTATTGAGTCCCTCGAATGTGAACGCGCCCGAATAAATCCCTTACGGCAGTGGAGACGCTCACGGGCTTGCCCAAACCAATCAGCGCTGGAGACGCCTCGCTGCGCTCGGCATGACAAGAATCGCGCAAAAACTGTCATTCCGAGCCGCAGGCAAGGAATCTCAGTTTGGTAGCCCCATAATGGCATACAGGGCGACACGGAACGCACTACCATCGGTCTGCGTCGGAATCTCTGAATAGGGGACTGGTGACCCCAGGGGGATTCGAACCCCCGTCCTCCAGGATGAAAACCTGGCGTCCTAGACCACTAGACCATGGGGCCACTGGGCGCTGTAATAATACCCCAACGGTTGTATGCATGTCAAGAGATGTAGAGGATTGTTCGAGCAATTTGGAGACCCGTGTGTAAGCGCGATGCGTCGGTACAGACGCCGACTCGACGCGCGCGTCAGGTAGAATCTGCATGGCTCGATGCCGAGTCTAATAGTTAGGAGGGAGTATGATGAAACAGGTACAAGCGATGAACCTGGTGCGCGGACGGTGGCAGGAGTCCGCCTCGACCAAGCGATTTGAGAGTCTCAACCCCGCCGACACGCGCGAAGTGATTGGCACAGCCCCGTGTTCCAACGCCAGCGATGTAGACGCCGCAGTGCGCGCTGCCCGCGAAGCCTATCCCACTTGGCGCAGCATGTCGCGTGTCAAGCGCGGCGAACTGATTGATAACTTGGCGCAACTGATCAAGCGCGACCTGAACGCGCTCTCGGAACTGGTCACGCGCGAGTGCGGCAAGCCCATCAACGAAGGGCGCGCCGATGTGGTGGAAGCGTTGCACATGACGCAGTATGTCGCAGGCATGGCGCGAATGCCCCACGGCGAGATTATCGACAGCGAGATTGCCGAGAAGGACGCCTACATCCTGCGCAAGCCGAAAGGCGTCGTGGCGTGCATCACCCCGTGGAACTTCCCCATCGCCATCCCGCTGTGGACCGTGCTGCCCAGCCTGCTGGAGGGCAACACCGTCGTGTTCAAACCCTCGGAAGACACCCCCATCTGCGGACACAAACTGGCAGAGCTGTTCGTGGAAGCAGGCTTCCCACCAGGCGTGTTTAATGTGATTCACGGTCCTGGCGAGGATGCAGGCGACCCGTTGGTGCATCACCCAGAGGTGGATGTGGTGGTCTTCACAGGCTCCTACGCCGTCGGACGCTATATCATCGAGGAATGCGCCAAGCAACACAAGTTCGCCGCCGTGGAGATGGGCGGCAAGAACGCCGTGATTGTGCTCGATGACGCGAACCTCGATATCGCGCTAAACGCCGCCATCCTCTCCGCGTTCAAGACCAGCGGACAGCGATGCGTCTCCTCGAACCGCATTATCATCCACGAAAAGATCGAACCGCAGTTCACCGAGCGGTTCGTGGAGCTGGCGAAACAGATTAAAATCGGCAACGGCTTGCACGAGGATACCTTCATGGGGCCGCTCATCAACGAGCAAGGCATAGAAAAGTACTTCTATCACAATCAGAAGGCGATTGAGGAAGGGGCGGAGGTGCTGCTGTCAGGCGGTCGGCTCGACGAGGGCGAGTATCAGCATGGGCACTTCGTGACGCCGTTTGTGTACCGCATGCGCCACCGCGCGGACAGCTTCGCGCTCAAAGAGGAGGCGTTCAGCCCCCATGTGGCGATTATCCCCGTGAGCGACCTCGACGAGGCAATCCATGTCTACAACGACACCAAGTACGGCTTGGCGATGGCGGTAATCACGGAGGACTATCGCAAGTGGCGCTATGTGCGCGACAACTGTGAGTTTGGTGTGGGCTATGTGAACCTGCCGAGCATCGGCGCGGAGGTGCATCTGCCGTTCGGCGGCGTCAAGGGCAGCGGCAACGGGCATCCCAGCGCCTCCGCCCTGTTCGACGCCGTGACCCACAAGGTCGCCTTCACGGTGAACCACGCGACCGAAATCAAGATGGCGCAGGGCTTGAGCGCGAAAGTGCGCTGAGTCATCGGCTGAGCGCAGGGGCGCTACACCGACCACTCCACCAGTTCGCCCAGCACGCCGTCGGCGGCGAGGTCGGTGATGCGCACCTGCACCAGCCGCCCTATCAGAGTGGGCGAGGCGGCGAACTCGACCTGCAAGTAGTGGTCGCTGGTACCCGTCATCAGCCCAGAGAGCTTGGAACGGGTCTCCACCAGCACGCGCTCGGTGCGCCCGATAAAGCGCGTAGCGTAGCGTCGCGCCGCCGCTTTGCAGACCTGCTGCAGGCGTTGCATCCGCTCGGCTTTCACGGCGTCGGGCACTTGGTCGGGCATCGACTCGGCAGGGGTGTCGGGGCGCGGCGAGTAGCGGAACAGGTGCGCCCGACAGAACTCCGCCTGCTCCACCACCGCGCAGGTGTTCTCAAACGCCGCCTCGTCTTCGCTGGGGAAGCCCACCATAATATCGGTGCTGACGCCACAATCGGGGATGCGCGCGCGCAGCTGACGAATCAAGTCTAAGTAGAACGCTTGGTCGTAGGGGCGGTTCATCGCGCGCAGGACGCCTGTATCGCCGCTTTGGAGCGGGATGTGGAGCTGCGGGCACATCTTGGGGTTCTGCGCGATCAGGTCAATCAGCGCGTCGGTAATCAGCGTCGGCTCGATGGAGCTGATGCGAATGCGTTCCAGCCCGTCGATGGCGCTGAGCATAGCGCACAGCTGCACCAAATCGGGTCCGCCGCTGCCCGTTTGGGGTCCGTAGTCGCCAATCAGCACGCCCGTCAGCACGATTTCGCGGTAGCCGTCCTGCACCAGCGCGCGCGCCTCCGCCAGGACCTCTTGGTAGGGCGTGCTGCGCATCACAGGGCGCGTGTAGGGGATGGAGCAGAAGCTGCAATAGACATTACAGCCGTCTTGGATTTTCAGCACGGCGCGGGTGCGTCGGCGGAGCGGCGTCTCGCTTTGGCGCGCCGCCTGCGCCAGCTGCGCCTTGAAGTGCGGAAAATGCTCCAGCAGGTACTCCACTGTGCGCAGTTTGTCGGGGTTGGGCACTGTCAGGTGCGCTTCCGCGAGCGTCTCGCCCCGACGGAGAGTAAACTGCGCGTAGCAGCCCGTCATCACGACCACCGCGTTGGGGTTCTGACGCGCCGCGCGACGCACCGTCTGGCGCGACTTCGACTCCGCCGACTGAGTCACCGAACAGGTGTTAATCACATACACATCCGCAGGCGACTCGAACGGCACTATCTCGAACCCCTGCGCTTCGAAACTCTCTAAGATTTTCTGCGTCTCATACTGATTGACCTTACAACCCAAAGTTGTGAACGCAGCGGTAGGCATAGCGGGTCAATTGTACCTGAGTCGGTTTCAACACGGTATACTATGCGGCGATGCTCAACCAGCGCGACCTTCAGAAGTGTATCCACTGTGGCTTGTGTTTGCAGGCGTGTCCGACCTATGTGGCGACGGGTCAGGAAGCGGAGTCGCCGCGCGGCAGGATTTACTTGATGCGTCAGGCGCATGAGGGTCGCATCGATTGGGCGCAGGCGGCGCGACATATCGATACCTGCATGGGCTGTTTGGGATGTCAGACGGCGTGTCCATCGGGCGTGCCCTATGCGCGCTTAATTGAGGCGGCGCGCGCGACGGTGAACCAGCAAGCCCGCACGCCGTTCCAACGCTGGGTTCGAGGGCAGGCGATAGGCAGTTTCACGAACCCGACGCGCTTACGCTGGATGCTCCACATGGCGCGCGCGCTGGGGCTGCGCCGTGCGCCGCGCTGGATGGCGAACCTGTTGGGCGCACGCGAGTCGGCAGTGCGCCTGCCCGATGCGCCCCGACGCCCCTGGCGACCGACGCGCGCGGTCTACCCAGCGCAGGGCGAGCGGCGCGCGCGCGTGGGGCTGCTGCTCGGATGCGCGATGCAGACGCTGTTCGGGCGGGTACACCGCGCCACAATCGGCATGCTGACCCTCGCCGGCTACGAGGTGCATATCCCCACGAATCAGGGCTGCTGCGGCGCGCTCTGGGTGCATAACGGCTACCCGCGACAGGCGCAACGGAACGCGCGTCGGCTGTTGCGAGCATTTCACACAGTGGACTATATCGCCGTGAACGCCGCAGGCTGCGGCTCCACCATGAAAGAGTACGGACAACTGTTCGCAGATACGCCCGACCAGGCGGCGGCGCAGGCGTTCAGCGCGCGCGTGCGCGATGTGCACGAGCTGTTAGCCGACGCCGTGCTGCCGCCGCCCCCACGCGACGACACGCTGTGCATCACCCACCACGACGCCTGCCACTTGGCGCACGCACAGGGCATCCGAAATCAGCCGCGCGTCCTGCTGCAGCAACTCCCGAACCTCAAACTGGTGGAGATGGAGGGCGCAGATATGTGCTGCGGCTCAGCAGGCATCTACAACATGATGCAGCCCGAACGGGCGCGCGACGCGCTGCACCGCAAAATCGCCCACATCAAGGCGACAGGCGCGACGATTGTCGCCAGCGCGAACCCCGGCTGCACCCTCTGGCTCAAACAAGGCTTGGAAGAGGCAGGATTGCCCATCGAGGTGCTGCACCCGATGGAGATTCTGGCAAAAGCCTACGATGCTATGCCATAATAGTTAGCATGCGGTTTCGGAAGGATGCGACCCCGCGTTGGCTGCAACGCTGGTGCCCCGACGAGCATGTTCAAAGCGTCACGGAACTCACGCCTGAACATCTGCACGCGCACGGGATACGCGCACTCTTGATGGATTTAGATAACACCATCACCCCGTGGCGCAGCCGTCAAGTGCCCCCCGAAGTCGAAGCGTGGATACGCCAGATGCAAGACGCAGGGTTCCAGCTCTGTTTCGTGTCGAATACGCGCAATAGGGATCGGCTCCGCTGGCTGAGCGAGCGTCTGGGCGTGCCCTATGCGCGCGGACCGATGAAGCCGCGTCGCGCTATGCTACGCCGCGCGCTGGAAATGCTCGGTGTGGAGCCTCAACACGCCGCGATTGTGGGCGACCAGCTCTTCACCGACATCTGGGGGGGCAATCGGTTGGGAATCTACACCATCTGGGTGCATCCGATGCACTCGCGCGAGTTCATCGGCACGAAGTGCAGCCGATTGGTGGAGCTGTGGTTGCTGAAACGCTTGGAGCCGTACCGTGTGGACGATTGACGCCGAGACGATTGTGACGGGCGTGCTGGGTCACCCTGTGCGCCATTCGCTCTCGCCCGCGATGCACAACGCGGCGTTCCGCGCCCTCGACTTGAACTGGGTCTACTTGGCGTTCGAGACGACCCCTGGCGCGCTACCCGACGCGATTGCAGGCGTGCGCGGGCTACGCCTGCGCGGGTTGAACCTCACCATCCCGCACAAGCAAGCCGTGATGCCCCTGCTTGACGGGCTGACCGACGCCGCACAACAAGTCGGCGCGGTCAACACACTGTTTTGGGACGGCGAGCAGCTGGTGGGCGACAACACCGACGCGGCGGGGTTCTTGCACGCCCTGCACGAGCGAGGGATAGAGCCGACGGGGCAGACCGTGCTGATTTTAGGCGCAGGGGGCGCGGCGCGCGCCGTCGCCTACGCGCTCCTGCAACAGCGCTGCCAACTCATCGTCGCCAATCGTACGCTCGAGCGCGCCCAGCAGTTAGCGCGAGCGTTCACAGCGACGCCTCTCGCCATGACGCCCGACGCGCTGAAGCCCCTACTGAACCAACTGGACGGCGTGGTGAACTGCACCGCGCTGGGCATGACACCCAACACCGACTCCTGCCCCCCGATTGAGTGGGAGCGGCTGCCCGATACGGCGTGGGCGTGCGATTTGGTCTATCGACCGTTGCAGACGCGCTTCCTGCAAGGCGCGTCGGCACGCGGGCTGACCACCATCGATGGGCTGGGCATGCTGGTGTATCAGGGCGCGCTGGCGTTCGAGCGCTGGACGGGCGTGCCCGCACCGATCAGCACGATGCGCGCGGTCGCGGAGCAGGCGTTAGGCGTGTAGCAGCACCTTCCAGAAGGTCTGCAGGTATCGCTTCGCCTGACAATTGCGTCCCCATGTGAGCGCTACGCCTGCAACGCCGATGAGTACGCGCAGCAGCGCGCCCATCGCATTGAGCATCCTGCAGAACCACGCATGCCACGCCCCATGAAACTTACGGAAGTAGCGCACCTTGCCGCGATTGTAGTAAATCACCATCTCGGCGCGCTGGGGTTCGCCGCTCGCGCCCAAGTGATGCACAAACACGGCGTCATGCACATAGAAGATTTTGCCGCCCGCCCGACGCACGCGGTAGCACAGGTCGGTATCCTCGCAGTAGAGGAAGTACGCCTCGTCGAAGCGTGGGAACGGTCGGCGGAGCATCATACACGCGCCCATCACCTGCTCGGTCTCGATGGTGCTACGGAAGTCCCACTCGGTGCGCCAGTAGCCGCCGAACAGGCGGGTACGCGGGAATAGCTTTGCCAGCAGGCTCTGCTCGCAAAACACTGCCCAGAGGGTGAGTTCGCGCGCGCAGGAGGGCTGCACGCGCCCGTCAGGATAGCGCAACTGCCCGCCGCACACTTGGGCGTCGGGGTGCGCGTCCATAAACTGCGTCAATCGTGCGAGGGCGTCGCCCCCCGCGCGGATGTCGGCGTTGAGAATCAGCGCGTACCGCCCCGCCGCGAGGTCCAACCCCTGATTGCACGCCGCGCCGAACCCACGATTATCGGCGTTAGCAATCAGGCGCGTCGTGGGGAAACACTCAGCGACCATCGCCGCGCTGCCATCCGACGAGGCGTTGTCGACCACGATAATCTCGCGTGTGGGGCAATCGCCTGCGCTGTGGAGCGATTCGAGGCACTCGCGCAGCAGCTCGCGCGTGTTGTAGCTGACGATAATCACGGAGACATCGGGCGCGTTAGGCATCGAGGAAGGCGAGTCGGAGTTGGTAGGCGTAGCCATGTCGGGTGGGCGCGCGTTCGCAAGCGACCACACGCGCCAGTCGCTCCGCTTCCGCGCCAGCGACGCCCAGCAGCGCGGTGGGCAGCTCCAGTCGCACTTGGGCGTTTGGGGGCGCAGGCGCAGGGGCAATCAGGCGCAGTCCGCCCGCACTCGCATCGCACGCCCAACCGATCCACTGTTCGCCTCCTACCTCCAAGGCGACTTGCGCTTCGTCGGGCAGCGGTATGCGTTCGTGGCGGCGGCGTTGCGTGTGTCGCCAACGGCTCGCCAAGCGTGCATGCAACATAGGCTGCGGACGCGCCGAACGCCCCACAAACTGTACCGACGCCTCGAAGACGCCCGCAGGCGTCGTGAGCCGCAGACTCGCCAACGCGCCCGACACAAACGACACAGGCACGCCGCGCTGCAATGGGGGAACAATCTGCAGCGTTTCGCCCTCCACTTGATGCAGCAGCGTCGTGTACCGCTCACCTGCGACGGTCAACTCCAGCCGTTGCCCCGCTTCCAGCGCAGGGCAGTGGGGCAGAGGGCACAGGCGCAGCCGCTGTCCCCAGAGGGCCACGCCAATCCCGCCCAACAGTGCAACTCCCAACCCTAATCCTACCGTGCCCCAATCGTTCATGGCTCGCGTTTGGGCAGCGCGTTTTGCGCCTGCTCCAGTTCGCGCATCGCCTCCACGCGGAGCAGGCTGGCGCGCTCTTCCTCCTCTGGCTTTCGCGACAGCACGAATCGTGCCATATGTTGCGCGGCTTGGGCGAGCATCTGGCAGGCGAATCGGGCGTGGGTGACGGTTCGGCGCGCGCCGTTCTCAGGCTGCACGCGCTCCAGCCACTGCCCGATGCGCAGCGCGGTCAGCACGGCGCGCTCGCTGCGCTGGCGCAACTCGTTAGGGTTCGGGTTCGGGCTGAGCGCGAGGCGTCGCAGGTCTAATAACTCGCTCGCAAAGTCGGTGAGCAGGCGAGTGGCAATCTGGAGCCAGAGGTGCGCGTGCGCGTCCGCGAGCGCGAGGGGCGTCGTCGGCGCGTCTTCCAGAGTGTTCGCTGCGCCGTTGAGCAGATAGCGTCGGAGAGCCGTTTCGGAGTCGTCGTGCGCGGCGAGCGGTTGCAACGCGCGCGCGGCGGCGTCCACATCGCCCCGAGCCAAGTACATATCCACCAGCGCGAGGCGCAAAGGCTTCGAATGGGGCTGCTGCTCTAACGCCGCTTGCAGGCGCATGGCGGCGTCGGCGTAGTCGCCCGCTGCTCGCAACAGCTCAATCCACTCCAGCGTCAGCGGCTCGTTATCGGGGAACAGTTGCAGAGCGCGCTGCAGCTCATCGCGTGCGGCGTCGGGCATGCCTATGCGTCGGTAGAGTCGGATGAGTTGCAGGCGTCGCTCGGCGTTTTCGGGTTCGGCGTTGACCAGCGTGCGCAGGGGCAGTAGGGCTTCGTGCAGTTTGCCCTCGCGGAGCAGCTGCTCGATGCGCTGGGGTTCGTCCGCAGGTGTTGGCGCCTCGCGCGGTCGGGCAGGCGACTGGGCGGGCGTGCGCACCTGTTCCGCCACGCGCGGCAGCGACGCCCACAACTCGCCGTCGAGCCGCATCGCGATTGTGCGCCCCAGCGTCTGCAGCGCGGCGTCGGCGTCGGCGCGCCCTGCGCCCGTCGCCAACTGCTGGAACCCCTCGCTCTCCCACACAGGCGCGCGCTTGCCCAGCTCCCACACGGTAATCGCGTACTCATATTGCGCTTTTTCGGGCGGGCGCGTGCAACGCACGGTCATCACATAGGTCGCGCCCCACGCCCGCGCGAGTTGAGCGCGTAGCACGGGGCTTGGGTTCGCCAACTGCTCTTCGCGCAGGTCGCGCCGCTGGGCGAACTGGCGCGCCGTCGGGTGCGCCGGGCTATACCATTCCACCTGCACCTTGCGCAACTCGTCCAGAAAAGGTGTGAGATGGGGCTTCAGGTCAACATTTGGGTCGTAGGGTTGCTCGTTCTGTTGGATTGGGGGCGCGGGGTCGGCAAATATCAGCAAGATGGGCTGCGCGTCGGCTTGGGCAAGAGCCATCAGCCCACTCAGAATCGCGCACCCCAGAAGCGTGCGCTTACGCCGCGACGCGCCAAAAGCACGGATTACTCGTTGCATAGCAGCAGCCCGTTCTGGCAGGCGGCGATGCCCTGCCGCGCCGCTTCCGCCTCGCGCCCTGCTTGGATTTGACGCTCGTACTCGGCAATCGCTTGCTGGAAGTGCGTTCGCGCGTTCGCCTTGTCGCCCAGCCTCAGGTAGCAGGTTGCGATTTGCTGATGCACTTCGGCAGGGTTCGGCGCGCTGGGCAACGCTTGCAGATAGGCTTGGATGGCTTCGCGGTAGTTGCCAGCGCGCTGCAGGTTCTGCGCGGTCGTCAGCGGATCGGTAGACGGGCGTTGGGGGGGCGTCTCGCTGACGCGCTGCACGCGGATTTCGTACACGCCGCGCTGGGTCTCTTCCACCTTCACATCGGGCATCACCTCGCTGTCGCTGGTGGGCTTAGCGTTTGCGCGGGCGGGTTGTTCGGGTTTGCGCTCGGTGTTGGCGTTCTCGTCGGGTGCAGGCAGGGTCGGTATCGTGCCGCGCGGCGCAGGCTCGGCAGGCGCGAGCGCCACGCGCGATGGGTCTACCACCACAGGCGGCACGATAGCTTGCGGCGGTTGGGCAGGCGGTTCGGCGGTCGGCGGCGACGCGGTAGGGGGCGTCGGGCGCGGCTCAATTGGCTCGGTCGCAGCGACGGCAGGGCGCGCCGACTCAACTACCGGCGCAGGCGCACTCCAACGCAGCACCAACGCCAACCCGACCAGCAAAATCATGCCTGCCCCGAAAAATGCCAGCGCAACTGGCAAAGTCTCCTGCCATAGCGGGCGAGTCGGCGCGGGGCGCACCACCGCACGCGGGCTACGACGCAACGCCTCCAGCCGCGCACGCTCCGACACGCTCAGCGGATTAACCGCCTGCACGCGCTCGTAAGCCGCTATCGCTTCGCGTATTTGCCCACGCCGCTCGTGAATCAGACCTTTCAGCGACAGCGCAGGCGCGTAGGTATCGTCCAACGCCAACGCGCCCTCGCACGCCAACAGCGATTCCTCAATACGCCCCTGCTCGTACAGGCTCATCGCCTCGCGCATCAGCCGCTCCACCTGCGCGCGTGTATCCGTCTTACCGTTTACCGACATAGGCTCCCCGCCTCTATTGTACCCCGATTTTTCGAACAAACCCGCTCTCCCTTGACAGAAGCCCTGAATCTGTGGTATACTGAGTACGGTCATTAGACCTGTCCGATTGAGTCGCCTCAATCATGAGGCGCGAGGAGGCAACGATGAAGGAAATGCAGGAGCAGTTCAAACCGATTGGCGCGATTGCTTTTTTAGTGACCATGATATTCGTCTACGCGCTGGTATGGCTCACCCTCTACGGCGTGTTGCTCAAATGGAGGTGACGCGATGGATCGTTTCGAGAAACAAGCGATGGCGTTAGCGTTGTCGTTGGTGTTGATGTTCTTGGGCTTGATTGTGTACGCGGCGAAAGGGCTTCAAGCGGATTTGCCCACCTGTCTGCCCAATGCGCGCCTTTTTGAGCGCGGACGGCTCGTGGAAGTCGGTCCCAACCGCTATCAAGTAGACGCTGTCGCGTTCATGTGGGGGTTCGACATGGGGCAGCTAAACACAATCAAGATCCCACACGGCGCAGTGGTGGACTTCTATGTCACCAGCCGCGATGTGATGCACGGCTACCACATAGACAAGACGCTGGTGAACCTCAAGGCGATTCCGGGTGCAGTGACCTATTCGCGCGTGAAGTTCGACCGACCAGGCGAGTATCAGATTGTCTGCCATGAGTATTGCGGGCTGGGACATCAGAACATGGCAGGCAAGGTGATTGTGGAGTAAGGAGGCGGCTATGCAAACCACTCAAGCGATTCCCATCAAAGGCGCAATCCGATTTATTCTGCTGAGTCAGCTGGTGATTCCGTTCATTCTGCTGATACTGGGTGTGCTGCTGGGGCTGTATCAGGTGCTGGCGCGCGCGGGCATCATCAAATCGGCGGACATCTTCGGCGTCAACTACTATCAGGGGCTGACCCTGCACGGCGTGATTAACGCGATAGTGTTCACCACCTTCTTTGCGGTGGCGTTCGGCAATGCGATTATGCTTCACCAGTTGCAGCGTCCGTTAAAGACGGGCGTGCAGTGGGCGTCGTGGGTACTGATGGTGGGCGGCACGCTGATGGCGGCGTGGGCGATGCTCACAGGGCGCGCCACCGTGCTATACACTTTCTACCTGCCGATGGTGGCACACTGGACCTTCTATGTCGGCGCGACGCTCCTGCTCGTCGGCTCCATCCTGCCCTACTTTCTGGATTGGATCCCTAACACTCTGGCATGGCGGCGGGCGAACCCTGATAAGAAGCTGCCGCTCGCGGTGTTGGGCAATCTGGTCAACTTCACGCTGTGGTTCCTGATTATCCTGCCGCTGGCGACCACGGTGCTGTTCCAGATGCTTCCCATGTCGCTGGGGTTGGCGCAGGAGGCGAATGTGCTGCTGTCGCGCACGCTGTTCTGGTTCTTCGGGCACGCGCTGGTCTACTTCTGGCTGTTGCCCGCGTACATTATGCTCTACACGATGTTGCCGAAGTTGGCGGGCGGCAAGCTCTACTCGGACCCTGCCGCGCGCTTGGCGTTCCTGCTGTTCCTGCTGTTCTCGATCCCTGTAGGGTTGCACCACCAATACACCGAGGGCGGCTTGAGCAGCGGTTGGAAACTTTGGCATGCGTTTTTGACCTTCATGGTGGCCTTGCCGAGCTTTATTACGGCGTTCACGATCGCGGCGTCACTGGAGCATGCAGGGCGCAACAACGGCGCGCACGGGCTGTTCGGCTGGATGAGCAAACTGCCCTACTGGAACAAAACAGGCGACCGATGGCTCTTCGCCTACCTGATTGCGGGGCTGATTTTGTTCTTGTTCGGCGGTATCACGGGCATCGTGAACGGCTCGTATAACCTGAACTTAGTCGTGCATAACACCGCGTGGATTGTGGGACACTTCCATACCACTGTCGGCGGCTTGGTAGCGCTGAGTTTCTTGGGCATGACACTCTATCTGATTGCGAAGTTGCGCGGCACGGAGGTGAAAATGAAGCCGCTCGCGCTCGCGGCGCCCTACCTGTGGATGGTGGGGTTCGTTATCTTCGAGATTGCACTCTCCATCACGGGGCTGCAGGGCGCACCGCGCCGCAGCAACATCGGCATCAGCTACTTAGACCCCACAAACGAGCTGCTCTACCGCGCAGACTGGCTGTTCTGGTCGCATGTGGGCGCGCTGGGCGGCACGATTGCCGTGCTGGGGTTCCTCTGCTACACCGTCTCGCTGGCGGGCACACTGCTCGCGAAACCCGTGAAGCAACCCGAGCTGGACTTCCCCATCTCGGAAGCTGTCCACGAGGAGACAACGCCACTGGTAGTCAACTTGCGCCCATGGGTGGCGGCGACCCTGCTACTTATTGCCATCTCCTACACCTACCCCGTGTACGAGTCGATGACTCGCGGTGTGCTGGCGAAATCCGCAGGCTACCAGAGCATCGAGAACAACCTCGTGCCCCAATCGGCGCTACGCGAACAGACCAAACTCCCATGAGAAGGCTTGCTGGATACCTCCTGTCATTCACGCTGGGATGCTCTGCTCTCGGGCAGGGCATCCCCCCCAACCTGAGCCGAACCTTAAGCACCACACCGCCCAATGTGCAGTTTGTCGACACGCAAGGACGCTCCTTCCGCCTGAGCGACCTGCGCGGCAAACCCGTGATACTCAGTCCAATCTACGCAGGCTGCCCCAGCGCGTGTATCGTGATTAGCCGCACCCTCAAACAGGCACTGGAGCAACTGAACCTCCCCGAAGAAACCTGCACGATTCTGAGCTTCAGCTTCGACCCGAAGGAAGATAGAGAAGCTATGGCAGCGTTCCAACGCACTCACCAGCTCGATCGCCCCAACTGGCGCGTGGCTGTTATCCCCGACGATAACGAGCTGTTCCAGTTCTTAGACGCGGTCGACTTCCGATTCACCTATGTCTCCGAGCAGGTGAAAGACCACAGCAACATGCTCATCTTTCTGGACAGCGACGGCGTCATCCGACATTACGAGTTCAGCACCGAGTTCACCCCAACGCATATTGAGCGGGGGCTACGCATCGCGCGTGGGGAATACACCCTCTGGGAGCGCGTCAGCGACTGGATTTTCCCCATAGGCGCGTTGGGCGT
>JARJMV020000156.1 GCA_029335935.2 bacterium | reverse complement strand
TAGTATTGATAACCCTGTTCGGGCAGATTGTCGAAGTCAACGGTATTTGCGCTCGCCGCGCTCGTCAGCGCTACTGCTAATGCCAAAAGACCAAAGCATCGTCGCATAGCTTACCTCCGTTTCGGTGAAAGTATCTCAGGAGCCTACAGGGCGAACGATTACAAGTATACTTGCTCCCTTGACCCACTCTATTATAACACGGATACTGGGCAAGGTGGACAAGTAATTTTGTCAGATTTTGGGTTGAATTGGGGTGACAGACATAGGTTTCTGTCCCTAAGTGGGTTGTTGCGAAACTCCGTGTGTCTCAACCCCCTCCTCGGGGTTCCTCCTACTGCGTAGGGGGAGCCGATGGGTGGCACGGTTCTTCCGACTGCGTAGGGGGGGAGACGATGGATCAGCCGTACCGATTCCTGCTCCGTCAACCCCCATATATGGGCAAATTCCCACCAAATTCCCCCAATTCTTGGGCAAAGTGGGGGTTAAACCCTTGACAAATCTGCTTTGATGTGCTAAAATATTAGTCAGTGGAGACCCAGTGGAGGCTCAGTGGAGACTGGGTGGTGATTTACACCGATGGCGCTGTTTCAAGGCGGTAGCACGATAGCGGTCGACGACAAGGGGCGCGTGATTATCCCGATGCGCCTGCGCGCGAGCTTGGGGGAGCGATTCACCATGACGCGCGGCTTCGACGGCTGCGTGTTTGTGTTTCCCAGCGACCGCTGGCAACGACTGGGCGAAAAGTTTGAGGAGGGCGCCACCTTCGATCGGCGTAAAATCGCGCTGCAACGCTTCCTGTACAGCGCCGCGTCGGAGGTCACCCCCGATAATCAGGGGCGCGTGGCAATCCCCCAAGACCTGCGAGAATGGGCAGGAATCGAGCCGAACACGGATGTGGTGATTATGGGATGTGCGAACCGCGTGGAAATCTGGGCAAAGCCACGTTTTGAGCAGCTGATGAACGAAGCGTTGAGCAACAGCTCGGAACTGATGGAATATGCTCTGGGTGTCGGAATCTAACATGCACAAGCCAGTGATGTTGCGCGAGGTACTGGAGTATCTGAACCCGCCTGCGGGGGGCGTGGCAGTGGACGCCACCGTCGGGACCGGCGGGCACGCACAAGCGTTGGCAAAACGACTGGGCGCAAGCGGAACGCTGATTGCGATCGACCGAGACGCCACGATGCTCGAACTCGCCCAACAGAACCTCGCCAACGCGCCGTGCATAACCCACTTTGTCCACGCGGACTACAGAAATTTACCCGAAGTGCTGCAAGAACTGCATATAGCGCCAGTAGACGCTATCTTGGTGGACATGGGCGTCTCGAGCGTGCAGTTGGACGACCCAGAGCGTGGACTGGCGTTCCGCTACGACGCGCCGCTGGATATGCGCCTCGATAGGCAACAGCCCACCACCGCCTACCACCTGCTGCAGCGCGTCAAGCTGAACGACCTTATCCGCCTTTTGCGCGAGTACGGGGGTGAACACTGGGCGAAACCGATTGCACGCGCCATCATTCGCAGGCGCGATCAGGGCAGAATGAACACCACGGGCGACCTCGCCGCGGCAGTGCTGGAAGCCATCCCGAAAAAGTTTCAGGAGAAGCGCATCCACCCCGCCACGCGCACTTTTCAGGCGATTCGAATCGCCGTCAACCGCGAGCTGGACGATTTGCAGCTTGCTTTGGAGTCGATGGCAGACTGTTTGAAGGTGGGCGGCGTGATGTGCGTGCTGGCGTATCACTCGCTGGAAGACCGCGCCGTGAAGCACGCCTTTCGGAACTTGGCGCAACGCGCCCGCGAGCCCGTGGGCGTCGGCGGCGCAAGGGAGGAGCTTCTGTCCACGCCTGTGCTTGAGATTTTGACCCCTAAACCGTTAGAGCCGAGCGAAGCGGAGGTGCAAGACAACCCACGCGCGCGTAGCGCGAAGCTACGTGCTGCACAGCGCGTGGCATAGCAGAGGGAGGACCTATGCCGACAACTATGCCAACGAAACCGAAGGGACAGCCTGTGAAACGCAACGCCAGCGTCGCACCGATGCCAGCGGCGCCACGCCGAAACCCACCCCAACGCCGACACACGACGCGCTGGGGAGCCGTGCTACCCGTGTCGCTAATCACACTCGCACTCTCGGCGCGTATCGCCGCCGTCGCAATGCTCAACTACGAGACGGCGCAATTAGAGCAACTGCGCCGTGAGACCGACCGCGTCAAACTCAACATCGACAAGCTCAAGGGGCAAATCGCTGTGTATACCAACGATGTCGCGCTGAACCGCTGGGCGGAGCAGGCGGGCATGGTGCGCGTGGAGCTGCAGCCCGAGCTGACCGTGATTGGGCTGCACGCGCCCAGAACGCCGAGCGCGCCGTTGGCGATGCGCCCGACGGAGTAGGGAGGCGACTGATGGCGAAACCCGTTCCGTACAACTGCCATGCAACTGTGCGCTTGAAAGCCCAGGAGCTGCAGCGCATCGGGATTACGCGCGGCTTGCTCGCTCTGGGCGGCGCGGCGGTGGTGGGACGGCTTGTCCAGCTACAGGGATTCAATCACGCCGAGATGCGCGCGGAGGGCGAGCGACGCCGATTTGTGCAACGCCCCTTACTCGCCCTTCGCGGTGCAATCCTCGATCGGCACGGCACGCCCCTCGCGCAGACCGAGATCTGCTGCCATATCGCCATCGATCCCATGAGTATCCGCGAGGTGGACGCCTTCGCACGACTGCTCGCTGAGCATCTGGGCAAGGACGCCAGCTACTGGCAGACGCAAATCCTACAAGCGCAAACTCATCGTAGGCGATACCTGCGCGTTGCGCCACAGGTGTCCCTGAACACCCTCGAGCAGCTGCGTCGTGCGCGCGACAGGCGGTTCGCCCACCTCAAGCGCAGCGAGCGACCCGTCATCACAGGCGAACGCGCGCCTATCCGCCGCTATCCACAAGGTTCCATCGCGCCTCAAGTGCTGGGACTTACGCAACCACAAGAAGACCGTGAAGAGGGCAACTGGATTTTGGCGACCAGCGGCATCGAGCGCACCTATGACCGGCGCCTGTCGGGCGTCAACGGCAAGGTATCTGGCGAGCGCGCTGCAGGGGGCGTGCTGATCCCAGAAACCGTGCGCGAGCGTGTTGCACCCCAACATGGGGAACGGGTGCAATTGACACTCGACGCCGCAATCCAGCAAGCCGCCGAAGACGCGCTGGAGCAACTCTGGCGCAAGCATCGTCCGAAGGGGGCACTGATCATCGTGTTGGAGCCGCGCACGGGCGATATTCTGGCGATTGCGAACCGACCGACCTTTGACCTGATTACTCGCGCAGGGCTACGCCCACCACGCAACGATTCGCAAGCCGAGCGCGACCGTGCGCTGGAACCCCTACGCAACCGCGCGGTGGAGTTTCTGTATGAACCCGGCTCCACCGTCAAGCCGCTGGTGATCGCCGCGTTGTTAGAGCAGGGACAGCTCCGCCCTGACAGCCGCTTCCAGTGCAACGGCTCCATCGTAATTAGCAAGCGGCGGATATCGTGCAGCCACCACCAGCGTCACGGGAACCAGACACTGGATGCGGTGGTGTGCAACTCGTGCAATGTGGCGATGGCGCAGATGGGGCTGCGAACGCAGCTGACGGGGATATACAACGCTCTGCAGCGGTTCCATCTGTTCGAGCCGATGAGGGCGGGCTTCGCCTATGAGGAGGTAGGGCGCACGATACCGCCTGAGAAAGTGCTGTGGGGCAGGGATGTGCGCGCGGCGAACCTTGCGTTCGGGCAGGGACTGCTGACCACGCCGCTCGCGATCGCCGCCGCCTACGCCGCGCTGGCGAACGAAGGGCGCTGGATCGCCCCGCGCATCGTGTTAGAGCCTGCACCTGAACGCAAGCCGCCACAGCAGATTATCGCTCCTGAACACGCCCGACTGGTGCTGAACGGGCTGGTGCGTGCTGTGGAGGAGGGCACAGGCAGGCAGGCGCGCCTGCAGGGCTACTGGGTGGCGGGAAAAACGGGCACGGCGCAGAAAGCTTTAGCGGGAGGGCGCGGCTACGCGAAAGATAGGTATATCGCCTCGTTCGTGGGGGTTGTGCCTGCCGACGCGCCGCGCGCGGTGATACTTGTGATGGCGGACGAACCCCGAAATGGCTACTACGGCGGCGAGGTGGCTGCACCTGCCTTCCGTCAAGTGGCGCAATTCCTAATGTGGTACTGGCGGATTCCCTCCACACGGCGCGAGAACACACGCACGACGCCACCGCGTGGGGCGCGTATCGGGTGATACTATGCGACTGAGCGAACTGATGCAGGGCTTGCCACTCCTCTGGGCGCAGGGCGACGCCGAGATTAGGGGGATCTGCGTCGACTCGCGCAGGGTACAGCCCGGCGACCTGTTCGTGGCGA
>JARJMV020000154.1 GCA_029335935.2 bacterium | reverse complement strand
CTCTACACCACCCAGAACGCAGAGAAACTGGGCGGCGTTATTCCAGAACTGGAAACACTCGTTGGGGATAAGCCTGTGATGGACAAGCTTTGCTTCAGTTGCGCAGGCTCGGACGAGTTTATGAAACAACTGCAATCGCTGGGGCGCTCCCAAATCGTGCTTACCGGCATAGAAGCGCACATTTGCATCTTGCAAACTGCGCTCGACCTTGTGAAGGCAGGCTACACAATTCACACGCCATACGATGCTATCGCCAGCCGTCAAAAGCGTGATTGGAAATATGCACTACTGCGATTGGCTCACAGCGGCGTGATGGTATCCTCCGTAGAGTCTGTAATCTACGAGTGGCTTCAAGAGGCAGGAACCGACCTATTCCGCTCAGTGCTGCCTTTGTTGAAAGAGCGCGAGCAGAGGCGCATTGCAACAAAAAATGAAGATGCGGATGAAGACGACGCCTCTGATACGCCTGCAGCGCCCTCTACTTCCGAAACAGACTCCTCAGAATAAAGTAGAGATTTGCAGGTCGCTCTGCCAAGCGTCGCGAGAAGTAGGGGTACCACTGCTCGCCATATGGAACATAGATGAGCGTTCGATACCCCTCCGCAAGCAACTGCTTCTGCAGCTCACGGCTGATACCGTACAGCAGTTGGAACTCATATTGTGACTTCTCTAATCCAAGCTCCGCGGCGTACTGCTTGGCGTGATTGATGAGGCGCAGATCGTGAGTCGCGATGGCAGGTTCCTTCCCCTGCTCAAGCAGCAACTCCATCTGCACTTTGAACTGGTGGTCGACAGATTTCTTGTCAGGGTAGGCGACCTCCTTCGGCTCAGCATAAGCGCCCTTGACCAGACGCACCCGCGCGCCAAGATGAATCAGTCGCTCCAAGTCCTGGGGCGTCCGGTAGAGATAGCTTTGCAGGACAGTTCCTGAGTTAGGGTAGCGTGGGTACAGTTCACAGAACAAATCTAGGATAGGCTGAGTGTGTTTGCTGCTCTCCATGTCAATCCATACAAAGTTGTTGAGAGACTGCGCAGCCGCAAGCACCTTCTCAAGGTTCTTGCGGGCAATCTCGTAGCCAAGATCAAGACCCAGCTGAGTGAGTTTGATGGAGATACATGAGTTAACTTGACTTTGCGCGATACGCTCCAGCAGAGTAATGTATTGGCACGCCGCTTGTTCAGCGTCTTCCAAGCGGTGAGTATCTTCACCTAAGTAGTCTAACGCAACCAGAAAGCCCTCCTGATTGAGTTGGTGGGCAATGGCTATCGCAGTATCGACATCCTCGCCTGCGATAAATCTCTGAATCAGTCCTTGTGTAAGCGAGCTGTGCTTGATCCATCGCTTAAACGCAGGAAACTCGGCTACTCGAAGCACCAAAGCACGAGAAAGCATCGTTGCCTCTCCTCCTTTATGTTTACTGCTTCGTCTTAGGCGGCGCCTTTTCCCACCAGTATTCCATCACATCGCGCTTAGGGTCGGGCTGAGGGGGTTGTGGTGGCGCTTGGGGCTTGGATTCAGCTTTCGGGGCAGGTTCAGGCTGGGCAGAGACCGCTGCGCGATTGCGCTCCAACTGTGCCTTGATTTCTTCCTCTGAAGGGGCAGGTGTAGACTCTTGTGCCTGTTGACGCTGCTGCTGGGCGCGCTTCTCCGCCAAGTAAGGGGCGATGTTATTCTGCCAACCATACCAGACCACGAAAGCGACCAGCACAATAATCAGTCCAATCCAGGCAATCGGTAGTCCTCTACGACGCATAGCTTACCTCCATCCTATTATACCCTGTCAGCGTAGGGAGCGTTCCCTGCGGCAACGGTATAATTAGGATATGCTGCGAGTGATTGCGCGTGTTTCGGGTGTTGTGCAGGGAGTGGGCTATCGCGCGTTTGCGTTGCGGGCGGCGAAAACGCTAAAACTCACTGGTTATGTCCGAAACTGTGCCGATGGAAGCGTGGAGGTGGTCGCTGAAGGCGAGGAACATCAGTTGCAGCAGTTCATCGAAACGCTCCGACGCGGTCCCGACGGCGCGCGCGTGAGCCGTGTGGAAGCAACCTACCAAGACGCCACGGACGAACACACCGATTTTGAGATACGATACTAATGCGCACGGCACTATGCTGCATTCTCTTGGCGTTGACATGCAAGCTGGTGGCTCAGCCGAAACTGTTGCTAATTTTGCTACACGCGCCGCTGACGCCCCAAGACTTAATCGGCGATGTACCTGCGCAGGCAGGCTGGATGGTGTGGCAGCAGGATAAGCAAGCCTTGTATGCCTTTGCCACAGGTCGCCGCGCTCGCGCCCAGAGTGCGCCTCTGCCGAAGCTGGAACTGATTTCGCCTGCGAACACCGCCCATGCAGGTCACCGCGTTGCGCTCCAATCAGGCACTGCCCCCTCAAGGGAGCTGCTGAACGCCACGCTCGGCTCACTACTGAGGCGTAAGGGGTTGCGAGCGATATACCTCACAACCGACCAATCGCCCCCGCCCAGCCCCTACGCGCTGATTGCTTTGTCCGAGCAGCGTGCAGCGCCTGCGCGTGTGTATTCGGATTTAGAGTCGCTGCGATTGGACTTCTTTACGCTGAAGGCGGATTGGGCAATCTTGGAACTCAAACACTGGGATTATCGCGCGTTGGAGCTGTTGCTTGCAGAGGGCGTCGAGGTATGGGTTGTGGCGATACCCTCGCCAGCGGGATTGACTTTGCAGTCGGCACGGCTGAGTGCGGTCGTCCGTTATGCTGCGCGCGAACCGCGAGGGCTACTCACCTCGCCCAGCACGCGCTGGAACGGTGTTCTACGCGAGATAGACCTCGCCCCGACGCTCTATCGCGCACTGACCCGTCAGGACGCACGCGCTTTCGAGGGCGCGCCTGCTTTTGAGACGCGCCAGTCCGACTGGCATCGGTTTTGGAATGGCTGGCTGGCGCGAATCGCACTCCGAGAAACGACATCGCCTATGGGCTTCGATTGGAAAAGCAACGCGCTACAGCGCAACGCCGAGTGGGCGCAAGCGCGTCGAGAGGTGTTGCCAGCACTACACAGTAGCCTGCTGGCGCTGTTTCTTACTTGGCTCGGCACAGGCGTCGCGTTGTGGCGCGCCCACCGACTGCGTGGGCTGGGCAAATCGGTGTTCGTGGCAGGTTTGTCGGTGTTCAGCCTGACGCCTGCTGTTGCAGTACTGTATAGTTACTATCCCTACGAGTTGTGGACAGGCGAAGTCTCGCGCGATATCGCATCAATCGCAGGATGGCTCACGCTGGGGTGGACTGTGTATAGCTTGATTGCGGCGGGCGTGGCACGCTGGGGGCGTATCTCCTTGCTGTCGGCTTCTACTATGGTGGGCATGACTGTTGTCGGGACAGATTTACTGATAGCGGGCGGCTACGGCATCAATCGCGCCCTGCTCAGCGAAGGTATCGCCAGCGCAAGACCGTTCGGGGCAAATGAGTGGTACTGGGCATATGCGCTATCGGCGGGAGTGCTGGCTCCTGCCAGTTGGTTGGAGCGTCAGGGGAGGTTGGCGCTGGGCGCGCGTGGACCGATGGCGTTAGGGATGGCATACGGGCTGATGCTATGCCTGTTCGGACTACCGATGATGGGCAGCGCAGTGGACTCTCTCCTGCCGCTATCCGTCGCTTGGGGGCTGGGGATGGGACTGTTTACAGGGCTAATACGCACCGACGCCGACTGGCGGCGCCTAGGATGGACTTACGCAGGGCTATTCGTGGCGGGTGTCGCTTTGACAGGACTGGCGGTAGGGTTAGACG
>JARJMV020000144.1 GCA_029335935.2 bacterium | reverse complement strand
GCGCCACTCCAGCAGCAGACGTTGCTGGTCGCGCGGGATGCTGGGGTCGGGACGACGCTCGTAGTGCGTCCACTGGAAGCCGAACATCAGGAAGTTCTCAGAATCCAGTTTGCGTTCGGTGGAGAGGAAGAAGGTGTGGGCGATGCCGTTGCGCTCGCCGAACCGCTCGGCGTCGACGCGGTAGCCGACGCTGTATTGCAGGTTATCACTCTGGTTCGCGCTGAGGGTTAGCCCGCCGCGCCGCGTGCGCCGATTCTGTTGCTCGTTCCACTCGATACGGTAGTCGCCGCGCAGCAAGATACGCGGCGTCCACTGCCACTGTAGCCCCCACGCCGAGAAGCCCGTCGGCTGCAATACCGAGCCAAGCACCACCTGAGCGTTCGCCTGCTCAGGGTGCGTCTGGAACTGGTGGGTCAGGGTCAGTCGTCCATCGAGCTTGTAGGCGACATCGTAGTTGCGCACGAGGAACAGCCTGCCGTCCTGATAGGTGCGCGTTTTGTAGGAGAGGCTGTAGCGCAGCTGGGGGTGCGGCGGCGACTCGAGTTGATAATAGCGATCCACCGCGCGCCCTTGTCCGGGCACATAGAGACCGACATAGCCGCCAGCCAGTTTATGGCGCAGTGCGGTCGCCTGCGCCGTGAAGTGTTTATTCTCTTGCTGCCATGCGCCCCTATCCGCGAGCGCGCCGTAGCGAAAGTCGAACTGGAAGTCTTGCAAGCCCAGCAAGTGGAACGGCTTCGCGCTTTGGATGACCACTTGGCTTTGGGCGCGCGTGTTGGTGCGGTCGACGCGCTGTTCTTGGTACGCGCCGCCGATACTCAGCACGCCGAAGGCGGTCTGAGTTAGCCCTGCCGACAACACTCGGCTACCGTTCGCGCCCTCTTTGGCGTTGCGCGTCTCGGAGAAGGTGAGTTGCACGCCAGGCTGGATCTCATACTCCAATCCGATTTGCTGTGCGCTTTCATCGGGCGCGCCGTCGCGGTTGGCTTCCATGTGCGCGAACTGCAGCTTCGTGCGTGGGTTCAGTGTGTAGGCAGTCTGGTAGTGCCGATAGCGTTCGCTGGGCACGCCTGTAGCGTTGGTGCGTCGCTCTTCCAGCGCGAGGTTCAGGTTGCGAATCGCGCTTGTATGGAATCGCCAGAACTCGGTGTCTTGGTAGAGCGGGTTCGCCAGCGAGCCGCCGATGCGCCGTCGCTCCTGATAGGCGTTCAGCTGCCCCCAGCCAAGCTGATACTGCAGGTCGTCGCGTTCATATTCATCTTGATAAAGGCGTTCGAGGGGCTTACCCGACTCATATTCGTCTTGCTGGCGTCCGAAGGTGAGGTTCTTGGACGGTTGCCACAAGAATCGGTAGCGTTGGCGTCGGTTATTGATGGACTCTTGGGGATTGCGTGCGCTGAATCCGAACAGCTCCAGTTGCAAGTGTTGGGCGGGGCGCAGCTTCGCCGTCCAGTCGTGCTGGCTGTAGCCGCGCAGCTGTGCGAAGAACTCGCGTTCAGGGTCTGCCAAGTCGTGCGCCCGCGCAAAATCGGGGTCAACCTGCCGCTGATGGTAATGCAGTTCAATGATGGGATGGATGAATCGCGCGCTGGAGCGGTAGAGTCCCGCGCCGATTTCGCGCACGCGCATCTGCGAGAGCGCAAGTCCGAACTGCTTGGTGGTAATCGAGGCGTCCCACTCGAAGCGGTGGATGCCTTGCTCGTTGTGGAAGAGCATCTGTTCGATGCGTGTGAGGTCGCGCAGGCGGGTGAAGTTGGAGGCGATGTTGCGTTCGTGCAGGCGCAGTTGCAAGGTCGGGGTACGCAGTTGCCAGTGGGTGCCTTTGAGGTCGCCCTCGCCTGCACGGTTGGCGGTCTCGTAGCGGCGCATCTGGAATCTCACATCTTTGCTGGGTTCGAACTCGATGCGTTGGAGCGTGCGTTCTAAGCCCTGCTCGCGCATGAGCAGGGGCAGGTCGTGGTTGGCGTCGAACGGCGCAGCGTTCGTCGTGTCGTGGAACTGGCGCACCTCTTCCACCAGTTGCTGATGCTCGGCAGGCGCGAGGTTGGGCAGCTTGCCGAATTCGGGCGACACGGCGCGGTGCGTATGCTCGACCACGAGAAACTCCGTCTCGATTTTGAGGTTCTCGCGTTCCAGCTTGCCTGACGGCGATTGGATTTGTTGCTCGGCAGCGACGATTTTGAGGTTCGGTTGCGAAATTTCCAGTTGCGTGTGGTCGCGGCTCATGCCTGCCTCGCGCGCCAGTTGCCCTTTATCGCCTTCCGCGAGGTCGCCAAATCGGGTGAAGCCCTCGCCGACGCGCTGCTGCAGGCGCGAGGCTTTGAGCCATGGGGTTTCGAGGGCGTACACATCACGCTCGATACGCGCCGCGCCTTGTTTGAGGAGCAGTTGGTCGAACTTGAGCGTGCTATTGGGGGCAAGTTGTAGGCTGGAAGCGAGTTGCTCGCGCACTAAGCCGCGCTCGCGCTCCCAGTCGCCTTTGTGTGGGTCGCCCAAATCTTTGAATCGCTGGAACTCAGCGGAGGCTTCGCGTCGCGTCCAGTTCAAGTTCAGCCAGTTGCTGCTGAACTGCCAACCCTCTTGCTGGATGTCGCCCTTATCGTCTTGAATGCGCATTCGGCTCTGCTGCATCGCCGCGCCGCCTAAATTCAGCCCGACAGTGTAGTCGAGTCGTTTGATGCCTCGTTCGCGTTCCCACGCGGCGATTTGGTTGGCGTCCAGTCCGCTCTGCATACCGAGCATCTTCTGCGCGGAGAAGCCTTTGCCGATGTCTTGGTAGTTGGCGCGGAGTTGCAGCGCGCCAGCGTCCAGCTGCAGTTGCTGCACGATGAACTGCGCGGTTTCGGAAGGGGCGAGGTTAGGGGTTTGGCGGTCGCGCATTGTGGGCGCGGCGTAAGCGTTAACTGCCTCGCGTGAGCCGATGAAGAAGTAGCCTTGTAAACTGCCGCCGCTGCCAAAACGCAAAGCGTTCTGCAAGCCATACGCGCTAAGACGATAACTCGCGCCGTCTTTGGTGGTCTCCGTCACGCCCGGCATATATAGCGCACTCAAGCTGCCGCCCTGTCCGAACGAGAGCGACAGTATCGGGAGCGCGCCGACGATGTTCTCACGCGCGCCTTGCGGGTCGTAGCGATAGGAGACCTGCACGCTGGAGATGCGACGCACCGGCTGTGTGAACGCGAGGTTGCCTGATGCGTAGTCGATCCAGTAGTCTAAATCGCGTTGCAGGCGTTTACCGTCCACATAGACCGAT
>JARJMV020000138.1 GCA_029335935.2 bacterium | reverse complement strand
CTATCGAAGAGGATGTCCCCAAACCTCAGTTCCGACCCAAGCGATAAAACAGAATACTCCTCGCCTTGCTCGCCCAAAGCCCCTGAAGCTTTGCAACACAAGGCGAGGAGCTCCCAGCATGCCCACCTACGAACTATCGCGTTAGATTACCGCACGCAACGCCTGGGCGAACGCTTCGATCTCCTCGCGCGTGCGGGTCTCCGTAACGCACACGAGCAGGTCGTTCCGCATCGTGGCGTCGTAGTCGTCAAGAGGTAGCCCTGCGATGATGTTTTGGTCGAGCAGCGCGTCGCACACCTGCTGCGCGGGGCGCGGCAGCTCCAGCACGAACTCTTTGTAGAAGGGCGTATTGGGGTACTTGAGTCGCACATTCGGGATTTGCGTGAGCAAGCGAGCGGCGTAGTGCGCTTTCTGCGTGCAGGTTTCAGAAAGCTCGCGGAATCCGCTTTTGCCCAGCGACGCCATAAACACCGTGCTGGCTAACGCACATAGCGCCTCGTTCGTGCAGATGTTGGAGGTGGCTTTCTCGCGTCGGATGTCCTGTTCGCGCGTGCGCAGGGTCATCACGAAGCCGCGCCTGCCCTCATCGTCGGCGGTCTGCCCCACGATGCGTCCAGGAACACGCCGCAGATGTTCCTGCTTACAGGCGAACAGTCCCAGCATCGGTCCGCCGAAGCCCATCGCGTTGCCCAGCCCTTGCCCTTCGCCGACCACGATATCGAAATCGTATGCGCTCGGCGGCTTCAGCACGCCCAGCGCTATCGGGTCGACGCACGCAATCGCCAGTGCGCCCACCTGATGCGCCGCCTCCGACACAGGCGCAAGCGACTCGATCAATCCGAAAAAGTTGGGGTACTGTACAACCGCGCAGGCGGTCTCGGCGTCCAGCGCAGCGCGGAGCGCGTCGATATCCGTGACGCCCTCGCGTGTGGGAACTTCCACCAGCTGACGGCTGTTGGTCCACAGATAGGTGCGCATCACTTGCCGATAGTGGGGATGCACGCCCTGCGAGACCACTACTTTGGAGCGTCCTGTGATGTTGCACGCCATCAGCGCAGACTCTGCCAACGCAGTGGAGGCGTCGTACATCGAGGCGTTCGCGACATCCATGCCCGTCAGCTCGCACACCATCGTCTGAAACTCGAAGATGCTCTGCAGCAGCCCCTGACTGGCTTCAGGCTGATAGGGCGTGTATGCGCTGAGAAACTCGCCCCGACTGATAATCGCGCCGACGGCGGCAGGAATGAAGTGGTCATACGCGCCTGCGCCCAGAAAACTGATAGCGCGTGTGCCATCAGCGTTCCGCGCCGCGAGCTGGCTTAGGCGTTTGAAGAGCGCATGCTCATCCAGCCCATCGGGGATGGGCAGCGCACTGTCGATATACAGGTCGTCGGGTATATCTCGGAACAGGTCGCGAATGGACGCGACGCCGATGGTCTCCAACATCTGCCGAATATCTTGCTCGGTATGGGGAATATAGCGCATAGGTTAACCTCAGATTTGACGATAGTTTTTATAGTCGTCCGCGCTCATCAGTTGCTCGGCTTGGCTGGGGTCTTTCATGCGGATTTTAATCATCCAGCCCTTGCCGTAGGGGTCTTGATTGATGGTCTCCAGCGCGGATTGGAGCGATTCGTTGACCTCGATGACCTCGCCTTCCACAGGGGCGTAGAGGTCGGACGCGGCTTTGACCGACTCGATGACGCCGAAAGTCTCGTCCGTTTGTAGATAGCGTCCTGGTTCGGGCAGCTCCAAAAACACGATATCGCCCAGCTCGGATTGTGCGTAATCGGTGATGCCAATAGTGGCAATCTCGCCCTCGATGCGTAGCCATTCGTCGCTTCGTGTGTAGCGCAGCTCTGCTGGCGTGCTCATACAATACCTCCAAAACCATATTGTACCTGACAGGAGTGGCTGCCTGAACGCCGCGCCGATAGTTGCTACGCGAAAGCGTCGTGCGCGTATTCGATGAAGCGTGGAAGTACGCTGCACACTACCTGTAGTTGGCTATACGGGTCTATTCGTCTTGTGAATTTCTCAAATTCCGACCATCGGGTATACTCCTCTCAGGAGGCTTATTATGGCTGAATACCGATTGTTGCTCAAGCATGTGGATGTTCCCCAGTACGATGAACGCGCGGTATACGAGCAGTACGGCGGCTATCAAGCGTTGCGCAAAGCACTCCAGATGGAGCGCCAAGCGGTGATTGAAGAAGTGAAGCAATCGGGTCTGCGCGGACGCGGTGGCGCGGGCTTCCCTGCGTGGATCAAGTGGAACGGACTGCCCAAAGACGACGACAAGCCCCACTATGTCATCTGCAACTCCGATGAGGGCGAACCGGGTACCTTCAAAGATTTCGAGCTGATGTACAAAGCGCCGCATCAGCTGGTGGAGGGCATGATTATCGCCGGGTACGCGGTGCGCGCTCAGCGCGGCTATATCTACATTCGGGGCGAGTATGTCGAGTGCGCGCGCAAGGTGCGCAAGGCTATCGATCAAGCCTACGCCGCGGGCTATCTGGGCAAGAACATTCTCGGCAGCGGGTTCGATTACGACCTGTACATTCATATGGGCGCAGGCTCGTACGAGTGCGGCGAGGAGTCGGCGCTGATGTCGAGCTTGATGGGCGAGCGGGGTCAGCCGCGCCTGAAGTTCCCCCACGCGCCGTTACCTACGATATCGGGCGTGTGGAACTGCCCCACGCTCATCAACAACTGCGAGTCGCTCAGCTGCGTGCCCCACATCATCAACAACGGCGGCGAGTGGTACGCGCAACTCGGCGCAAGCACCAAAAACTCGCGCGGCACGAAAATCTTCTCTGTGTCGGGACATGTGAACAAGCCCGGCAACTACGAAATCGAATTCGGCACGCCGCTGATGGAGCTGATTGAGATGGCGGGCGGCGTGCGTGGCGGTAAGCTCAAGGGAATCATTCCCGGCGGCTCCTCGATGCCCATCCTCCCTGCCGAGAAGTGCGAGGACGCCATTATCGGCTACGAGGAGCTGATGGAGAAGGGCAGCATGGTCGGCTCAGGCGGCTGCATGGTGCTGAACGAGCATACCTGCATCGTGCATTTCGCATGGCGCACAGCGGAGTTCTACGCCCACGAATCGTGCGGCAAATGCACGCCCTGCCGTGAGGGCACACGCTGGATGGTGCAGATCCTTGAGCGCATCCTGCAGGGCAAAGGGCGCATGGAAGACATCGACCTGCTGCTGGAGGTGTGCGACCAGATCGACGGACGCAGCTTCTGCGCACTGGGCGACGCCGCGGCGTGGCCCATCCGTGCCTTCATCAAGAACTTCCGCCACGAGTTCGAGTACTTCGTAACGCACGGGCGCAGCATGTACGCCGACAACCCCGCATCGCAGGCGATGTTCCCGCCGAAGGGGTATCAGCGCTACAACCCCATGCGCTACGAATACACCTTCGGCAGCGTGCGCAAATAACGGAGTCAAGTACGCGCGTCTCGGTACGCCTCGGCGCGACGCCTTTCCTGGCGTTGGGCGAGTTCAGGAATGTCCAAGCCACTGGAGGGG
>JARJMV020000117.1 GCA_029335935.2 bacterium | reverse complement strand
ATATCGTAGATAATATACAAGTAGCTCTTGGGTTTCACACATTCCATATCCGTATTCGCAGATATGAGAGATAAACACTAACCTATCCCTACGGGGAAGTAAAAGTCCGCACACAACGCTATGAAGTGATGGTGCGTGTGGGGAAGGAGACGCCCATCATTTTGTACTATAGCAAGTCCAAAGAAGGGCGTGTGTTTTGGGAGGAAACCTGGTACCCGCTTCGCTGGAGGTGAAAGCATGCGTCTTTGGGTTGCTGTGGGATTAGTGATTGCGACACTAAGCAGCGCTTGCGCGAGCCGAGGCGCTGCGTTCTGGGAATGCTTCGGAGAACTCAATACAGGAGGCGTTCAATGTGGAAGAGCCTGCAACGAGTGTAAACGACAGACAGGCTCTGCCGTTATCTGCAGTTCGGTGTGTGGAATGCGTACCATCCCTGCAGGTTCACATACTGGCGTCGTAATTCACTGAACTTAGTCCTGCGAGCGTTGGCGTTCCCAACGCTCGCAACTCAAGGAGGTTTCTCATGAGACTTTTAGGTTTGTTGATGAGCCTTGCGTTCCTTTTAAACGCGTCGTCGCAACAGTTTCCGCGGCTGTGTGAGGATCAATCCCTTTTAGAACGCGCACAAACGATGCAGCTTTCTCTCTCCGAAGCACGGCAAGCGTTTGAACATACACTTGTCCACTCGCAAGACCCGCGCCAGATTGCCGTGCACACCCGCGTACTCCTTCTTGCCGTGTTGATGCTGCGCAACGATTTAGCGTCTCGTTACCATCAGCGCGCCGATGCCCCCGTGTCGCCTCCTATAAGCGAGTCGGAGTCTCGCCATCTGCTTCAGTTTATTCAGGAACTGATGACTGTGGAGGCAACTCTGCTTGCTCTGGAAGAAACAGCGCTGCGTGAAGCGGCGAAGCAGTATCCCCAACTGGAAAAAGACCGCGTGGTGACTCAGTGGCTCCAGCACAATCAAAACATGCGCAAGAGACTGATGACACAATCATCACGAACGGGGCTTTCAGTTCGAGAGTTCCCGCGTGTTCGCTGGGAAGCCCGTCAGCACATCGCTGAGCGCGCCATACGCACTCTTCAAGGATGTGAATACAAACCAGCGCAACTTACTGAAAAAGGCGAACTGGTTCGCGAAGAGATAGTGAAACTTCCGCAGGGACTGGAGCGGTTCGCTTTACATCCGCTGCCATGGCGCAAGGAAGAAGGAGACTAGTTATCACCCCGCTCACAGAAGCTCCCTGTGAAAGAAACTGTGAGCAATTGAGGTAGGCATGGGGCGCCTTGCTGGCTCGGCTTGACAGATGCTCTGCATCAGATGATACTTAGTCGCGCCGCGCACAGCGAGGCCTCTCAGTCGCCAACCTTCGAATCTTCGACGCCTTCAGGGTTCAAGGGGCAATTCGCCTGCAGTTGCCCCTATATCGCGTGGCGAGGCTACGCTTTGGCGCCGATGGTGCAGCACTGCGTGGGCGTTCGCGACTGCCATGCGCCCGTCATAGCCGTCGAAGGGGGGCGTCTCGTTGTAGAGGATGGCTCGGATGAAGCTACGCAGCTCCCACAAGTACGGTTCAGGCGCGCCAATCTCTTCGGGAGTAAGGCTCACTTCAGGCTCCCCCAGGCGCTTGTATCGAGCCGCGCCGCTGAAGCCCGTGTGTTCGATGGTGCCTTCTGTGCCCACGATTCGCACCAGATAGCCGCCGAGGTGGTCGATGATGCTCGCCTCGACGGAGCCGACGATGCCGTTTTCGAACTGTAGCAGCGCGCTCCACTGCTGAGTGAAGTTGGGCGTGGGGTAGGGTTGCACGCCCTGCGCGGCGACCACGCGGAACTCGCCCAGCAGCCAGCGCAGGTAGTCGAGCTCGTGAACATTCATCTCCAGCAGTACGCCGCCGCTTTGATGGAGGTCGGCGCGCCAGCCCTCGCGGAACAGATTAATCTCGTAGCCGCGTCGTTGCAGATGGATAGCAACAGGCGCGCCAATCACGCCCGCCTGCAGCCACTGCTTCGATTGCCAAAACAGCGGAAACAGGCGCAACACTTGCCCCGCCATAAGTACGCGCTGAGCCGCCTGCGCCGCACGCAACATCGCGTCGCAATCGGCTACCGTGAGCGCCAGCGGCTTCTCGCAGAAGACATGCTTGCCATGCTGCAACGCCTGCACGCCCAGCTCACGGTGAGTGTGCGGCGGCGTGGCGATAATCACGGCGTCGACCGCAGGGCTTTGCAGCAGCGCGTCCAAACTCACGAACACTTCAGTCTCCAGCTCGGCGGCGGCTTGCGCCGACAACTCGGCGTTCACATCGTAAACGCCTACAAGTCGCGCTTCACTCAGGGGGCGCAACTGCCACGCCAAGTGGCGTCCAATACCCCCTGCGCCTATCAGTCCGATTCGTACTTGCGCATGCATAAAATTCTAATGTCTCTTCACGGTGCAGGAAGCGCGTAGCGATCCCTCGCCCGACCTAACCGCGCGCTAACCCCAAGCGCGACGACGCTCCCAAGGGCGGCTACGACGATTATTCCACAAACTGCCGACGCCGTACACGGCTTAGGGTTCACACGATCCCTGCACGCAGCAGGTCTTTGAGCACAATCATGCCACTCGGTGTGCCCTCGTCGTCCAGCACGGGCAGGTCGCCGATTTTGGCAGGCGCACGGTGGAACCGTTCCAGCACTTCGATGGCGAGCGGGTTGCCGCGCAGGGTCATCGGCTGACGGGTCATCGCCTCCGTGACAGGTCGGGCAAGCGCAGTTTCATCTTGCAGGAGCCGTCGTCGGATGTCGCCGTCGGTGATAAGCCCCACCATCTTGCCGTCGTTGTCCACCACGCATGCTGCGCCTGCGCCCGCTTTGGTAATGGCGAACAGCGCGTCGCGCAGGAGCGCGGTTTGGGGCACGACGGCGAGCGCGTCGCCTGTGCGCATCACATCGTAGGCGCGTATCAACAGCCGTCGCCCCAGCGCGCCCGCAGGATGGTTCCGCGCGAAGTCGCTGGGAGTGAAGCCGCGCATCGCCATCACGGCCATCGCCAGCGCATCGCCCAGCGCGAGCATCGCGGTCGTGCTGGCGGTCGGCGCAAGGTTGTGGGGGCACGCCTCGCGCTCGATGGGTATCTCCAGCACCAAGTCTGCCATCCTGCCCAGCGTCGAGTCGGGGCGGGCCGTGAAGACAATCGTATACACCTTCAGGCGTTTGAGGGCAGGGCAAAGCAGCGTGAGTTCGTCGCTCTCGCCGCGAAACGAGAGCAGAATCGCCACATCTTGCTCGGTGATGGTGCCCAGATCGCCGTGCGCGGCTTCGGTGGGATGCACGAATAGCGCAGGCGAGCCTGTGCTGCTGAAGGTGCCAGCGAGCTTGCGTGCAATCGCGCCCGACTTGCCCACGCCGCTGAGGATGATGCGCCCCTCGCAGCGCAAGATCGCCTCCACCGCTTGGTCGAACCGCTCGTCCAGCGATTCCATCAGCCGATGGAGGGCATCCGCCTCGATTTGCAGCACCTCACGCGCCACGCGCCGCGCGTCCGTGCGCCCCAGCGTCGCGTTCATAGCAGGTTATCGTCCAGTTCGGGCATCACGCGCGCGCGGCGACGACGGCGCGAACACTGCGACGACTCGCCATAGTTCTCTTCATAGACCTGAACAATCTTCTTCTTGACCCGCTGCAGCGCGTTATCAATACACTTCGTGCCCCGACACAATCGGTCGGACATCTCTTTGTAGGAGAGACCATCTAAATAGAACTCCAGCACCTGTTTTTCGAGCTCGCTCATCTTCTCACGCGCCATGTGCAACACGGCGTGCGGGATACGCTTCTGCAGAATCCACTGCTCTGGGGTGAGCGTGTTGGGGTCGGGCAAGATGTCGCTGAGGTTGGAGTCGGTGTCGTCGTTTTGGTGGTTCTGCAGGGGGCGATAGAGCGAGACATAGTCGTTGAGGGGGATATGTTTCTGCCGTGTGGCGGCTTTGACCGCCGAAATGATTTGTCTGGTTACGCAGAGCTCCGCGAATGGGCGAAACTTATGCACCTGCGCATCCTTGAAATCGCGAATCGCCTTGAACAGTCCTATCAAGCCCTCTTGCACCACATCTTCGTGGTCAGCGCCGATTAAAAAATAGGAACGCGCCTTGCTTTCCACCAACGAGCGGTATCGCTTCAGAAGGGTTTCAGTGGCGCGTTCGTTGCCCTGCTTCGCATAAAGAACCAGTTCTTCATCCGCCATGTAGGTTGTGCAAAGATTCGCGTCTTCGAGAAAGTAACCGTCCGTCATCGCCATACTTAGATCCCTCCATCGGTCGTCCTACTTCAGCCCACACCGAGAGGCGCTCCGCCGATGAGTGATTCGCCCACTAACTCATCCTTAAGCCTGCGCCTTGTGGGTGTCTGCAGCGCTCCCCTGCGGACATGATTAGTTTATACGATTCGCCCCGCAAAAGTCAAGGGTTTCGTGGGATTTGGGGGCGAATCGCGCTCGAAATTGGCAGGAATCGGCAAGAATCGGCGCAATTAAACAGGCGCACGCGCGGCGAAGGGACACACCGCACGCCGATAC
>JARJMV020000102.1 GCA_029335935.2 bacterium | reverse complement strand
GCGCAGGTTGCTCAGACACGAGGTCTGACGCGCACTCTCACGCGCCTGAGCAAACACGGGGAACAAGATTGCCGCCAGAATGGCGATAATCGCAATCACGACCAGCAACTCAATCAGCGTGAAGCCACGCCTCAACAGATTCACCTTCCTCATAACAACACAGGAGTCTACTAACCATCAGGTTAAGAAAGAGTTAAGCGACATCTGCTGCCTGCGCGGTTGGTCGCATCGGGTATAATGGCTGTTGGAGGAGAATGCCTTGCGGTACATACCGAGCATCGGCATCGAAGTGCATGCGCAGCTGCTGACGGAGAGCAAGATGTTCTGCGCGTGCCCCACACGCTTTGGCGATTTACCCAACTCGAATGTATGCCCCATCTGTTTGGGCATGCCAGGCGTGCTGCCTGTGCCCAACAAGAAAGCGATTGAGCATGTGATACGCACTGCGCTCGCGCTAAACTGCCAAATCGCTCCGCTCACGATGTTCTACCGCAAGAACTACTTCTACCCCGACCTGCCCAAAGGCTACCAGATTTCCCAGTACGGCGAGGTACATCCCATCGGCACATCGGGATATTTGGAGATTGAGGTGGAGGGCGAGCGGTTCCCCGTGCGTATTCGCCGTGTGCATTTGGAGGAAGATACGGGCAAGCTGTTCCACTATTTGCCGGGCGAGAGCGAGGTAGACTTCAACCGCGCGGGCGCGCCGCTGATGGAAATCGTCACCGACTTCCCACCCGACATCCACTCCGCCGAAGCCGCCAAAGAGTACCTCGTGCAGCTGCGTGCCGTGCTGACCTATCTGGGCGTGTGCGACGGCAAGATGGAGGAAGGCTCGCTGCGCTGTGAACCCAACATCAGCGTCGCCCCCGAAGGCAGCGAGCAGCTCGGTGTCAAAACCGAACTCAAAAACCTCAACTCGTTCCGCTCCGTCGTGCGCGGTATCGAGTTCGAACTGGAACGGCAAATCAAAATCCTCAATGAGGGCGGGCAAGTCGTTCAGGAAACACGCGGCTGGAGCGAGGAAGGCGCATACAGCTTCCCTATGCGCACCAAAGAGTTCGAGCAGGACTACCGCTACTTCCCCGAACCCGATATCGCGCCGATTCGGATTACCGACGAGTGGCTGGAGCAGCTGCGCGCCACGATTCCCGAACTGCCCCTGCAAAAAGCCGACCGCTACCGCCGCGAGTATGGCTTGGGCGTGACCGAGACGCGCATCCTGACCGCCGACATCGACACTGCGACCTACTTTGAGCAGTGCGTCCAGATGGGCGTCGAGCCGAAAACCGCCAGCAACTGGATTACCGTCGAACTACAAGCACGCCTGAACGAGACCCATACCGACATCCGCGACTCCAAACTCACGCCCGCCCACTTAGCCGACCTGATTGATCTCCTGCAGAAGAATGTGATTTCGGGGCGTATCGCGAAAGAGCTCTTCGATGAGGTGTTCCAATCAGGCGAAATGCCCTCTCAGATAGTGCAGCAGCGCGGCTTGGTGCAGATTTCGGATGAAGACGCCCTGCGCGCCGCCGCACGCAAGGTCATCGCCGCCAACCCCGATGTCGTGGAGAAGTATCGCACGGGCAAAACGAGCGTGCTGGGCTTCCTGGTCGGGCAGCTGATGCGCGAAACGCAGGGACGCGCGAACCCGCAACGCGCTCAGGAACTCCTGCGTGAGGAACTGGGGTAAAACGAACTATGGGTACACGCAGGTTTCTCCGATACGGCGTGAGCTTGGTGATGATTGCACTGGGCGTCGGGATTATCTACGATGAGTATTTTTTGTTCCAGCGCGCCGAAGCGCTGCTGCTGGGCGGATTGCTCATTCTATGGGCGTTTGTGCGCGTGTGGCTGTTCCGCCAGTTTGTGGAGCGGCGCATGCGTTAGAAGGAGTACAAGCGATGGGGCTGAAACTGTTCAGTTGGAGAAAACATCGGCAAGACAACATGGCGGCTGCGCCGCCCAAACGGTTGCTAATCCCGTTCCATAACACGCCTGACGACCGCGACGCGCTGCGCTTCGCGTGTGAACTGGCGCAGGTATTCGAAGCGCATCTGACCGTGCTGTGTCTGGTGGAGACGCCGCGCTCCATCGGGCTGGACAACTGCCCTGCCGCCCGCCTGCAAGAGGGAGAACTGGTCGCCGCTGCTGCCCGTGAAATCGCGGAAGAGATAGGTTTGCCTCACCTCCAAACGATTATCCGTCCCACTCATCACTGCGGCTACGCGATTGTAAGCGCAGCTGAAGAGTTCGATACCGAGCTGCTATTCATCGCCGCGCGCTATCGCGACAACGGCAGCGCACGCCTCTCGCTCAACGACACGGTGGAAGTCGTGCTGCGGAAGGCGCGCTGCCAAGTTTGGCTCTATGGCGCGTCGCAAGAGGAGGGGCAAGCATGCGCATCGTGATTATGGGCTGCGGACGCACCGGCTCGATCCTCGCGCTGCTGATGAGCCACGCGGGGCATCAGGTAACAGTGATTGAGAAATCCCAAGACGCACTGTTACGCTTGGGCAAACGGCACGGCTGCGCCATCGTTGTAGGGGATGGATTGGACGAGGACACCTTGCGCCGCGCAGAGGTGGAGCGCGCTGACGCCTTCATCGCCTGCACCAACGGCGACAACACCAACCTGATGGTGGTGCAGATGGCGCGCGAGCTGTTCGGCGTGCAGCGCGTCGCCGCGAAAGTGAACGACCCCGTGCGCGCCGAAGCCTACCGCGAGTACGGCATTCTCACCCTCACGGGCGGCGCGCTGCTGGCAGGCTACCTGCGCGATTGGCTGCTGGGCAACCCTACCCAGAATATTGAACAGTACAACCAGTTTTACCCCGAGCTGAAACAGCTGCTGGAGGATTAGCACTGGAGGGCTGGGGCTATGAGATTTCACGCTCTGCGAGGCGTCGCGCAGTGCATACTACGCGCAGGCGTTCACAGACGACGACCGTTCGTGAGCGTTATCTACCTCCTGCTTCTGACCGCTTGCCGTACATCCGAAACCCCGCCGACAGAGCCGTTCCAGTTTCCAATCGCTGTGTTCATTCAAGGTAAGCCCAACGACTTCTGGGATGCGGTATTGCAAGGGCTGGAGAGCCGATTGCAGCTGCCCAGCGTGCAGTTAGAAAAAACTCTATTTAGGTCGGCAGAGCGCGAGGCGATTGCCGAACGGCTGCGCGAAGGCGATTGGCGCGCCGTTGCCCTGTGCGCCCCCAACGACGAGTGGAGCCAACAAGCGGTGGAGCAGACCATTCAAC
>JARJMV020000094.1 GCA_029335935.2 bacterium | reverse complement strand
GGCAATCAGGCAGTTGCGGATGTCGCCTGGAGGCAGGATGCCGAGCTCCTGACGCAGTGTGCCCGACGAGCCGCCGTCGTCGGTCACGGTCACAATCGCCACGATGGTCGCCGTGTAGCGTTTGATGCCGCGCAGCATGGTGGACAGTCCTGTACCGCCGCCGATGACCACCACGCGCCTGCCGTATATCATTAGCGAGTGGCGCGACAATACATCCCACACGCGCCCACTGGCGCGCGGCTGTAAGATACTGACGAGCGTGCGCCATGCGCAGCGTAGCCCCCACCACCAGACCCCCAGTCCGGCGGCGATGAGCGCGCCTCCTAAGCCCCAGCGCATCGCCTGTGCGGCGCGCGGGGTTGTTGCGACGGCGCGGATTTGCTCGTCAATAAGGCGATACGCCGTATCCAGCCAGCGGGCAGGCATACCCCCCAGCCCCATCCACACTCCGAGCAGGGCAATCAATAAACCCATGCTGGAGATCATCAGCCAACGCTTGACGCGCATGCCGGGCATCAGCCAACGCCATCGTCCATCTGCCATGTCATGCCTCCCCTCGCGCCAAATCGCGATGTTCTACCGTCGCGCGATAGCCTTGCTCGGTGAACCACGCGCCGAGCTGCTCGCCCAGCACCACCGAGCGATGCCGACCCCCCGTGCAGCCGACGCCAATCGTCAGATACGCCTTGCCTTCTCGCTCGTAGCGGGGCAGCAGATACGCCAGAAAGTTTCGCATCATTTCCAAAAACTCCTGTGTCTCGGCGTCGCTTAGCACATACTCACGCACGGCGGCGTCCGTGCCCGGTTTGGGCTGGAGATGGGGCACATAGTGGGGATTGCGCAAGAACCGCACATCGAACACCAAGTCGGCGTCGGCGGGCACGCCGTACTTGAAGCCGAAGGAGACCACGCGCACACGCAAAGGCGATTGTGCGTTCACCTCGCCGTAGAGTTGGCGCACCGCCTCGCGCAGGTCTTGCGGGCGGAACAGCGTCGTATCCAGCGTCTGGTCGGCAATCGCTTTGAGGGGGGCAAGTAGTTCGCGTTCTCGGCGTAGCGCCTTGGGCAGGCTCGGCTCCGAGTGCGCCAGGGGGTGGGGGCGACGCGTCTCCTTGAAACGGCGCACCAGCACCTCATCGGCGCAGTCCAAAAAAAGTACTTCTATCGGCAGTCCGTCGGCTTTCATCTGCAGCAAGCGCGACTCCGCCTCCTCCAGCGGCTCGCCTGCGCGTGTATCCACCACCACCGCCACGCGCTGACCCCCCAACACGCGCGCCCGCAGCGACTCCAATAGCGACGGGGGCAGGTTATCGATGCAGAAGTAGCTGATGTCTTCCAGCGTCTGCAACGCGAGCGTTTTGCCCGCGCCTGAGACGCCCGAAACCACGACCAGCCGTCCCGTCGCGCTCATCGTTTACCGCCCCCTAACACCATCGCGCTCAGGACGCCCTGCACGACGCCCACCAGTATCGCAGGCGCAATCGCCGAACTGGGACGCCCCAACAGATACCCCGCAAAAATCTGCTCGCTGAGCAGCGCGAAAAAGTAAAAGATTAGCCCGTTGACCACCAGCGCGACCAGCGCAATCTTCGCTGCGCCCCGCTTCTTGAACACCAGCGCGCCCATCCCCACAAACACCGCCACAATCAGGCTCATCACAGCGCTCATCGCCAGCGACTCTTGCCAGTATTGACTGGGCTGGATATCGAACGCCACGATAAGCCGTTCGCCCCCACTGTAAGGTGGCTCGCGGTCGACGGCGTCTGCGCCCAGCCGAGTCTCTAAGCTCGCCTCATAGCGCGTGCGGACAGCGTTGACGCCGTACAAAATACCCATATGCACGCCCGTGAGCATAATCAATAGCCCCAGCCAAATAGCCAGCCCGCGCAGCGCTCGCCCCAGCATCTCTACCTCCGGGTGCGACTCTTGTCGTCGCTCAGCAATACACTGCTCAGCAGTCCGTTGATGAACCCCAGCACGAGACTGCCGTAGAGCGCCGCCCAAAAGTTGCCCACACGAAAGTTGAACGGCGCGAGCGCGAACACCGCCCAGAACAACAGCGCGTTCACCAGTAGTCCCGCAACGCCCAGCGTCAGGCAGTTGAGGGGCAGCAAAGCGTAGCGCACGCCGCGACGAATAAAGGCGTTCACCAAGCCCAAAAGCAACGCCATAATCAGATTATCTTGCCAGTTAGGGCTGGCGCTCATGTCGAAGCCCAGTCGCGCGCCGCTCCAGAAAGTCAGGTGCAACGCGACCGCGAACAGCAGCCATCTCCATATGAACTGCATCGCCTTAGATTATACCAATCCGTGCGATAGCCACCGATAGGCTTGCTAAGGTGGCTGAGAGATAGTCGCACCATGATTCTGCGCCACAGGGCGCGAACTCGAATAATGTGATCTTGCAGTGAGGTGGGGTTCCCTGCGGCAGTCAATCCCTGCAGTGGCTAAATATAGGCAGGAGCTACGCTCCGAGCGAGAGCCGCGCGGCGTAGCCCCTGCGAGAATACGCGCTTAGTCCCACTTCTCCCAGAGGTCGGGACGCTGGGCGCGTGTGTACTCTACGGTAGAGCAGAAAGTGCCGTTGTTGCGGTCGCACTCGGTTTCAGGCAGCCCATATAACGCCTCGAACGGCGTCGCTTTGGTGTGCCCATCGGCAAAGGTCACCGTGACCTGCTTCTGGTGGCGTCCGTGTGGACGCTGGTGGAACGCAGGCGGAAAGCCCGGAACGGTGCTGAACCCGTAGTGCTGCCACTCGGTGCGTAGGAACGGGGAATGCACCACATTCATATAGAAGCCGTTGTTCTCCCATAGGGGGCGGCTGGAGGTTCCCGACGGCACGGCATCCATCACCATCACATGGCTGGCAGGCGCCGAGAGTTGCGCTTGCGTTTTACTGGGGGGGAACACTTGTGGTGGGAACGAGCACCCTGCCGCGAACCCCATCGGCGACGGGTACGCCGCGCCGTAGCCAACACGCCCTTCGCAGAGCAACCGCCGCCCTGCGGGCGAATCGGGATTGCTAATCGGCTTCGCCGACGGACAACGCGAGTAGAGATTGTCCTTCGAGTAGGGCTGTAGCCAATACAGGTAGCCAATCGAGGTACAGCTGGTATAGCCACCGCCGCAAAAGTTCGGAGGTGGAATGAGCTGGTTCTCGGCGAGTGGGAAGGTTTCGTCGTAATCTTGCACATACATCATCGCCGCGATGCCTATCTGCTTGCTCTGGCTGAGACACTGGGTCTGACGCGCTTTCTCGCGCGCCTGTGCAAACACGGGGAACAGTATCGCCGCTAAAATGGCGATAATCGCGATTACGACCAACAGCTCAATCAGTGTGAATCCGCGTCGTCGCATAGGTACCACCGAACCAATTATACCTCAAGTTTGTATGGTTATGCAAGTGCGGTATAATCCCCGTCGCTATGAGACGGCTGATTCTGTTGCTGGGCTTCTGGTGGTGCGTTGCGTGGGCGAGCGACTATCAGCCCCTGTTGAACCGCGAGCGGATGACTGCGCTGTTTATCGAGATGGCGAAAATCGAGAGCGGTTCGGAGAACGAGGCAGCGATGACAGAGTTCGTCGCTAAGCAGCTTCGCGAGCTCGGCGCGGAGAGTGTCATCGTCGACGAGGCGAGCAAGCAGATAGGCGGCACGGGCGGAAATGTGTTTGCCCGTTTCAAAGGCACTGTCAATGCGCCGCCTCTGCTGCTAAATGCGCATGTGGATACGGTCTACTCCACCGAAGGCATCCAAGTCATCCGCGAGGCGGACGAGGTTCGAACGGACGGGAAGACGATACTGGGCGCGGATAACAAGGCGGGTGTGGCGATTATCTTGGAAGTGATACGCACGCTGAAGGAGCGCAACCTGCCCCACCCGCCGCTGGAAGTGGTGTTCACTGTGCGCGAGGAGAAGGGTCTGCTGGGCGCAAAGGCGTTCGATACGAGTCTCCTGCAGGCGCGCACGGGGCTGGTGGTGGACGGGCGCGAGGACCCGAACGCGCTGTTCGTCGCTTCGCCGACCCACTGGCGATTTGAAGTGGTGTTTCAAGGCAAGGCGGCGCATGCAGGGGCGGAACCTGAAAAGGGCAGGAACGCGATTGCCATGGCAGCGCGCGCGATTGCACAGATGGAGTGGGGACGCCTCGACGCCGACACGACAGCCAATGTCGGCGTGATTGAGGGCGGGCAGGCGATGAATGTCGTGCCCGACCGCGTGAAGCTCATCGGCGAGTTCCGAAGTTTCAACCCCGAGCGCGTGAACGCGCTGCGTGAGCGGTGGCAAGCCCTCTGCGAGCAAGCCGCGCATGACGGTGAGGGCACAGTGGAAGTGAAGTTTAGCCAGACCTTCGAAGCCGTCCGACTCGAACCCGACGCGCCGATTGTGCGAGCGGCAGTCGTCGGGCTGAAAACTATCGGCATCGAGGCGAAACTGGAGCGCACGGGCGGCGGCTCTGACGCGAACGCCTTCGCGCTCAAGGGCATCCACTGCCTCGTGTTCCCCACAGGCGCAGACCGCATCCACACCCCCCAAGAACGGCTAATTCTAAATAACTTCTACCTGTGCGGCGAGGGCGTGCTACAGACCGTACTCCACTGGGGCAAAATGCACGCTGCGCAGTAGCCCCAAACCGTAGCACGGACATTCCTGTCCGTGCATAAACGCTTGGACAGGAATGTCCAAGCCACGCTTCTGTGCATAAACGCTTGGACAGGAATGTCCAAGCTACGAGTGCGCAGGTGCGACGACATTCCTGTCGTCGCACCGAGAAACGCTATCAGTACACTCGGCGTTGTGCCTTACAGGGTCCACTGGCTCATATTCAGCACGCCAGACTGCACATTCCCCGAGAAGCTGTAGTGAACAGCGTTGATTCCTGCGCCGCTGGTGAAGCTGAAGCTCACTGTGTCGTCGCCCTCGAAGTTGTCGGTGAAGGTGACGATGAAATCGCCCACCATGAGGTTGCCGTTGAAGCGTCCTGGGGAGAACCCCCAACGCCCCAGCTGACCGTTGCCTTCCACTCTAACCACTCGCGACTCGCTGTCCTCATCAACCGTTATGGAGCTGATGGAGCGGATACGCATTCCCTGTGTGCGCCCGTTCGATGTCCACGCGAAGCTGCCAAGTCCGTAGTAGCGATTGGTGCTGCCCTGTTGGCGTCGCATCGCGTTGAGCTGAAAGTCGAATCGCGTGTTAGAGCTGTCGAGTGCGTAGCCGCGCGTTTGGATGCGCGTCACTACAACGCTTGCAAAGGCGATTGCCGTTAGTGTCAGCGCCGCCACGGCGCCCAGTGCCTTCAGTCGCATAGTGAACCTCCCATCTATGGATTTGAGGATGTGAACTCCCCAGTG
>JARJMV020000065.1 GCA_029335935.2 bacterium | reverse complement strand
GAGTTCGCGTATGACTAACCGTCCAGTCAAAATTCCCTGTTTTCCTGCAGGAGAACCCAAAGTGGTGTATAATAAGATATCCTACAGGAAGGTAACGACTATGCACACGAAACGCAACGGCTTTACGCTGATCGAGTTGCTGGTGGTGATTGCGATTATCGCGATATTGGCGGCGATACTGTTTCCGGTGTTCGCTCAGGCGCGTGAGAAAGCGCGTCAAACCCAGTGCATGAGCAACCTACGCCAATCGGCGACAGCGGTACTGATGTATGTGCAAGATGCCGACGAGCGTTTCCCGATGGCGCTCTACGCGCCTGCCCAACGCACGGGCGGTGGCAACTGCGTGATGACCGTGTTCGACGCGATTCAACCCTACATGAAAAATACAGCCATCATGCAGTGCCCCAGCGACCCCAAGGCGCTCTACATGAACGCAGGGTTCCAAACGCTGATGGGCTACCCTGCTTGCACGCTCCCCGAAACAATTAGCTACATGTATAACTACGATGTGATCCGAGCGGGGCGCACGCCGTTGGGGTCGGGTTCGATTAGTCAAGGCACGGTCGCGCTGGCAGAAGTGCCGCTGGTCGCTGAAACTACAATGATCTTCGACGCCGATATCGCGCTGTCGGGCAGCTGCAACCTGATGCGCCGCAAGCCCAACGATAGCAGTATCCAGTTCCCCATCCCCATCCGCGCACGCCATAATGAGTTTGTGCAGGCAAACTTCGTGGATGGACACGCTAAAGCCGTTAAGGGGCGCAAGTATCCCGGAACCGACTGCTATTATCTCTACCCTGGTCAGGCGGCGAATCCGCCCTTCATTCCGCGCAGCGAGCTCTGGTGCGTCGGCTCGGGTCCCTACACGCGCTATTGCGGCTTGCCTGCCAACGACGCCTTCAATAGCTGCCGACCGTACTTGGAAGGCGTCGCCGACCAAGACGCGCTGGGTCCCTGCTACCGCGCCCTGCGTTAAACTCGAAACATTTTCTGGAACCAAAGAGTCGGTTCCAGAGTCTACTAAACTATCGAGGAGGAGACTATGCGAAGAGGCTTTACTCTGATCGAGCTACTGGTCGTCATCGCCATTATAGCAATTTTGGCGGCGATACTGTTCCCCGTGTTTGCGCAAGCGCGCGAGTCGGCGCGCAAGACCCAGTGTCTGAGCAATGGCAAGAACTGGGGCTTAGCCGTGCAGATGTATGTGCAGGACTACGACGAGAAGTTCCCGTTCGCCATCTACGACACCGCCGTCAACAGTGCAGGGCAGCGATGCCAATACACCATGATCACTGCAACCTATCCCTATGCCAAGAACAAGGACATCCTGCGCTGCCCGTCCGATGGTCAGCCGATGGATTTACATGGGGGTATCCTTGCGCTCGCGAGCTCGCTGCAAACGCCCGGCGGCGAGTGCGCCCAGATTGGCAAACTGAGCTACATGTTCAACTTCGACCTTGCCATTCCGGGAGAGCATATCCTGAATACCGACTGGAATCGCTGCCCTGCTAAGCGCAACCCTGTCAGTTTAGCCGAGCTGAAGTTCCCCGCAGAGACCATCATGATGTTCGATGGGCATCTGATGATACTGTTTAATGGTAACTGCGGGAGCGTAATAGGGATGGACGCGCTGGAGGTTCCTATTCAAGCACGCCACACACAGACTCTGATGGCGAACTATGCAGATGGACACTCCAAAGTGCTGAAGGCACGCCGCGAGCAGCCGAACTGCACCTACCGCTACTTGACGGGCAACACGCTCGACTCGCTGCGTGAGGCGCGCCCGTGGTGCTTGGGTGAGGGACCCTACCTGCGCCGCTGCGGACGCCCGAACCCCGACCCCTGCGTGTTCCAAGTGCAGGGTCTCGTGGACGAGGACAATCTGGGCAAGTGCTACCGTCCCTCGCGCGAGTGCAACTAAGTAGTGGTATTTACCTACCGCGCTTGGATTTTATTGGGATTGGGCGGGCTGGTCGCTCTTTTGGGCGCCGCCCGCCCCGATTGGTTGGGGCTGGTACTGCTGATTGACCTGCTGGCGGTGCTGGCGATAGCCGTGGACGCGCTGACGCTACCGCGGGCAGACGCCTTTCGGGTGCAGCGCAAGCACGAGCGCGTGCTGTCGCTCGGCGCAGCGAACCGCATCGAGCTGGTCTTGGAATATATGATAGACACGCCGCGCCGCGCTCTGTTGCGCGACGAGCCGCCGCCGCTCTGCGACTACGACCAGCGCGAGTTCCGTTGTACGCTGTCGCCCGACCAATCGGTGCGAGTGGTCTATCATCTCACCCCAAGTTACCGAGGCGAGGCGCGGTTCGAGGATGTGTTTTTGCGTGTGGAGGGTCGGTTCGGGTTGACCGCGCGCGATTACCGCCTGCCCGCCCGCGAAGTCGCCCCCGTGTACCCCAACCTACTGCAGATGCGCGAGTACGACCTGCTGCGCCATCGCGGACGCCTGCACCAGAGGGGCTTCCGACAGCTACGCCTGCGCGGACAGGGCAGTGAGTTCGATGCCCTGCGCGACTATACCCCCGACGACGAGTTCCGCCACATCGACTGGAACGCCACCGCGCGACGCGGCAAACCCATCGTGCGCGACTACCGCGCCGAACGCAGCCAGCATGTGATGCTCATGCTGGACGCCGGACGCAACATGCTCGCGGAAGTGGAGGGCAAACGCAAGTTCGACGCCGTGCTGAACACTGCGCTGATGCTGGCGTATGTGGCAACGCAAATGGACGACAAGGTGGGCGCGCTGGTGTTCGCCGACGAGATTGAACTGTTCAGCCCGCCCCAGCGCGGCAAAGCGCAAGTGGGTCGGCTTGTTGAGGCGTTGCATGATGTGCAACCGCGCTTGGTGGAATCGGACTACCTCTATGCGGCCACCTACTTGGCGAAGCGGTGGCGTAAACGCTCGCTGATTGCGCTCTTCACCGACCTGATAGACCCCGACGCCTCGCGGATGGTGCTACACGCCGTCAGCGCACTACGCAAGCAGCACCTGTGCGTCGTGATTACCGTAGCCGACCCACGCCTGCACGCGCTGAGCCAGCAGACGCCGCGCGAACCCATCGATTTATACCGTCGTGCTGTCGCCACCCAGACGCTCAGCGACCGACTCGCCGCCATGCGCACCCTCGAACGCCTGGGCGTCCACTGCATCGACGCCGAACCCGACACGCTCGTCGCCAACTTGGTGAACTACTAC
>JARJMV020000056.1 GCA_029335935.2 bacterium | reverse complement strand
GATTGCGGAGTACGCCGAAATCGAGGAGACCATCCACCCCGCCGCGCTTGAGGCGATACGCCAGTGGCTCGATGAGACGGTGAAGCCCAATTAGGGGAACTTGGTGGGCCGTGCAGGACTCGAACCTGCGACCCGCTGATTAAGAGTCAGCTGCTCTACCAGCTGAGCTAACGGCCCTCGCTGGGGGGACCGATGGGACTCGAACCCACGACCTCCTGAGCCACAGTCAGGCGCTCTGACCGACTGAGCTACGATCCCCGCAGGCAGCCGAATTATACCATGTCCATCGGTTCGAATGCAAGCGTTCAGGTATAATCTCACTTGTGCTGTTGGGCATCGATGTGGGCAACACGCACACGGTGTTGGGCGTGTACGAGCAGGGGCGCTGGCATGCGTGGCGCGTGCATACGAACGTTGCGCGCACGGAAGACGAGCATTACATCCTCTTGCGCACGCTATTGAGCGCGGCAGGACTGCCTGAGTCGATTACAGGCGTCTCGGTCTGCTCGGTTGTGCCTGCGCTGGACGAGCCGTTGCGCCAGATGGCGCGACGGTGGCTGCACTGCGAGCCGCTCTTTGTCTCGCACGCGCTGGAGTTGGGTTTCCGAATCGATTACGAGCCGCCCACAGCAGTCGGCGCAGATCGCCTGGCGAACGCGGTGGCGGGCGTGGCGTTGTGCGGTCGCCCTGTAATCGTGGTCGATTTCGGAACGGCGACCACGCTGGATGCCGTCTCGCGCGAGGCGGTCTATGTGGGCGGCGCGATTTTGCCAGGCATCGAATTGATGCTCGAATCGCTTGCGGGGCGCACGGCGCGCCTGCCGCGCATCGCCATCGAGGACGCCTGTCAGCCCATCGGGAAGACCACGCCCGATAGCCTGCGCAGCGGCGTGATTTTGGGATCCGTCGGCGCGATTGAGTATTTAGTGGGTCTATTTAGGCGCGAATTGGGCGATGACGCGCAAGTAGTTGCCACGGGGGGCTTGGCGCAGCGCTTCGCTCCCCACTGCCCCAGCATCCAGCGCGTCGAGCCGACGCTCACTTTGGAGGGACTGCGTATCCTCTGGGAACGCTGGTCAGGAGAGGTTCTATGAATCCAGAGATGCAACAAGCCTGGAGCGCCATTCGCGAGCGCGTCAAACAGCAGGTGACAGGGCGCACGCTCTACCGCGCGTTGGACGCCCTGCAACTGGTGACCATCGAGGGCGAAATCGTCGTGCTGGGGCTGCCCCACGAGGAGTACCAACTCGCGGGGCACCTGAACGCGCCTACCGTGCGCAAATGGCTGGAGCAGTTCATCGAGGAAGCCTACGCCTTCCGCCCGCAACTGGTGATTATCGAGGGCGCTACGCTCCAAGATTGGCACATCTATCAGCGCAAGCAAGAGGAGATGCGCCGCCTCAGCGAGCAAGGCGTGCGCAAACGCGAAGCCGAAACCCGCACCTACACCAACTGGGAATCGGTGTACGAGCAGGTGGGACGCCGATTCGCCGAGACGCCCGGACGCAGCCTCGCCGCCAACCGCGCCCGCTACCTCCACGAAATGATCGAACTCGTGCGCGACGCGCTCCAACGGATCCCTGTGGAGACCGAAGCCGACGAACGGCAGCTCAACCGCGTGATTGAGCGCATCGCCAACAACGCCGACGCCCCCGCCGCCATCGTCGCGTGGCTGATCCTGCACGCGCCTACATCCCGCCAACCATGAACCGCATCAAACGCCGTGAACGCCTGCTGGTGGGCGTGCTGGTGGTCGTGATTATGGTCGCCGCGCTGGCGCTCATCCGCTCGCAACCGTGGGGACGCCTCGACCTGCGCCCCATCAAGCCCAACACGACCGACTGGATTGTGTGCGTGCGCCTGAACGAGGACGCACACGGCGACCTGATGGTTCTCAAACCCGACGGCAGTACCCTGACGCTCACCGAAGACGATTATGACGACCGCAGCCCCGACTGGTCGCCCGACGGCAAAAAGATTGCTTTCTCGTCCAATCGGCGCGATTTCGTGTATCAGATATGGACGATAGACCCTGACGGCAAAGGGCTAAGCCAACTCACGCTGGGCGGCGGGGCGAAACTCGCGCCGTTTTACGACCGCGACGGCAAAGAGATTTTACATATCGCGCAGGGGCTGGTGACCGAAATCGACAACAAGGGCGTGAACGCGCTGCAGCTCATCCCCTCCGCCTCGCAGATGATTCAAGTGCGCGAGCAGTACGGGCAGGTGGCGTTCCGCTACGCCAAGCGTCCCAACCCGAACCTCATCGCCGCCGTGCAACGCTTGGATGAAGGCGAGCAAGTGGTGCTACAAGACCTGACCGTCGCGCAACAGCAGTTCACTCTGCCTGTCGTAATCGGCGGCGAGCAGGTGGACTTAGACTGGTCGCCCGCAAGCCAGAGCTTGGTCGTGAGCGGCGCAGGGCTGGTGGTACCGACGCCTGAGGGCGAACGCGCCGTGGGCGGCGTCATCCGTTTCGATTTCGGCGCAACCACGCGCGAGGTGCAACCGATGCCCCTCTGGCTCTCGCCCGACAACGCCGAAGCCGCCCTCGAGGTCGCCTGGTCGCCCGACGGCAGCCGCATCGCGTTCGTGCTGTGCCAACGACTCAAGGACGGTAAACTCAAGCGCGTCGGCTTGGCGACCGTGCCTGAAACAGGCGGCGCGCCCACGCTGATTATCGAAGGCGAAGTGTACCACCCCCACTGGTCGCCCGACGGACAGCAACTCGTGTTCGCGATGGGCGCGTTAGGCAATCGCCAAATCTACACCGTGCGCATCGACGGCACAGACCTGCAACAACGCACGCAGTCAGGCGACCACATCACCCCGCGCTGGTCGCCCGCGCGGTGAAATTTTCGGATATAATAGTTCGACGGAGGAACGGCATGAAGAGAATCTTTGCGCTATTACTGTCTTTAGGGTTTGCAACGCAGCTCTGGGCGCAGAACGCCCCCAATGCGCCCACACTGCCTGAAAATGTCATCAAACAAGAACATGAGCAACTTACACAAGCAATCAACTCCCTCTCGAAAGGCGCGTTCGAGGAAGCCGAGAAACTGGCGCGCCCGCTGAGCATCCCCGCGACAATCCGAATCTACGGCAGCTGGGCGACCATCCCGTATGACCTGCGCGAGACCTTCCGCCAAGCAGCACTCGAAGCCGTGCAGAACTGGAACAACACGCTGGGGGGCGACCCGCGCCTCGAGTGGACGGACGACGAACGCGCCGCCGATGTGCAGATTGTCTTCGAGGAGGATGTCGCCGAAATCGTTGCAGGGCAGTTCAAACTGTTGCACGGACGCTCGCGCCTATTTTTACCCCCTGCTCAGGGCGATAAGCGGCGCGTGCGCGCGCGGATTGCGACCTACATCCCCTACACAGAGATGCCGCAGCCGAGCCGAGCCATCGCGCACCTGGTGGGGCAGGCGGTAGGAGCTTACTTGGGGCTGGGCGAAAGCCAAAAAGACACCGACCTGATGGGACCTGTGTGGAACTCCGAAGACCTCCCCACGGCGCCCAACGCAGAAGAGGTGCAGCGCGTGCGTGCGCTCAACCAAGCGCGTATCGCCCTGATGAACTATATCGACCAGCGTGTCGTCGTGCATATGCCCAAGCCGAAAATCAGAGTGGATGCAATCGAACACGACTTCGGCGAGACTGTGCAAGGCGCTGTGGTCAAACATACTTTCATCATCAAGAACGAGGGCGACGCGCCGTTGGAAATCAACGCCCGCCCCAGCTGCGGATGCGTCACGCCCTACTACGACCGCGTGATTGAGCCAGGCAAAGAGGGCAAAATCGAGGCGGAACTGCGCACGGCAGGCTTCCGCGGCGCACAAATCAAGACCATCCAAGTAACCTCCAACGACCCCGACACGCCGAACCTGACCCTACGCCTGACCACCAATATCCGCACCGCCATCGAAGTGCGCCCCAGCGAGCAAATCCCCCTCGCGCTGAAGACAGACGAACCGACGGTGCAAGAGGTGGAGATTGTCGCCGCGACCGACGAGACGCTCGATGTGCAAGAGGTGCGCGCGAATGTGCCTTTCGCAACCGCCAAAGCCGAGAAGATCGACAACAAGCGCACCAAAGTCATCATCACCATCAGCCCCGACGCGCCTGCAGGACGCAACACGGTGTTGGTGACGGCGCGCACCAACTCCACTGCCCAACCGCAAGTGAATATCGCGCTGAACTATGAGAAAGGCATCATCGTCACGCCGACCACCGTGTTTTTCGGCGCCATCAACTCTGCAACGCCTCTGCCTATCGAGCGCGTGGTCACGGTCAGCCGCAGCGACAAGGGCTTCCAAGTCAAAAAGTTCGAGGTGGACGACCCCAACATCGAGGTTCGGCACGAAGCGAGCGAGGACGGCAAGCAGCACCGCTTCATCCTGCGCTACAAGGGCGGCTGGCAAGCAGGTTCGGTGCGAAAGAACCTCATCATCGAAACGGATGACCCGCAGCAATCCACGCTGCGCGTGTCGATTATGGCGAATGTGCTGGCAGCGAACCCGCAGTAATAGCCATGAACACCGATAGACTACTGGAGCGAGCGCATCAGGCGTTGGCGCAGCGCGATGTGGAGACCGTGCGTCAGTGCGCGCGCAAACTCCACATGGCACGCCACCCTGCAGCCTACTACTACGAGGCGTCCGCTTACAAACTTGAAGGCAACATGGAGCAGGCTATCGAGGCGCTGCAACGCGGCGTGCGCGCCCGACCCCGCGATATCGACCGATACAAAGACCTCATCCAACTGCTCGATCGGCTGCAACGCGACGAAGAGGCTCTCCAGATCTGCGAGGAGGCTATCGAAAAATTCGAAGGCACTGACAAGTTCACCCTCTACGGGCACAAGATACACATACTCACGAGCCTCGAACGCTACACGGAAGCTCTTCAAGCCGTCGAAGACGCGCTGCAACTTCCACCGCCCAAATACCGTGCAGAGTACGAGCAGATGCTGGAGCCAGTGCGCTTGGGGCTACTGGTCAAGCTCAAGGAGCGCGCGGGCGCGCTCGAGTCGCTTCAACGCCTCGAACGCGCGGCGCAAGAACACCCCGACAATCTTTACCTAATCTCCAGACTGTATGCGTCGAAGGCGTCGATAGCGTGCGATTTAGACGAGGATATCCCCACCGCGCGCGCCCTCGCTCAGCAAGCCCTACAGTACGACCGCGCCAACCCGACTGCAATCACCATCCTCTATGAAACAGGCGAGCCTGTAGCCGATACGGTCTATTTTTACGCCTTTCAGATAGCCAGCTTCGTACCGAAACGAGGAGACACCGAGAAGACCGAATTGCGCGTCTCCACCTACATAATCGCCGCGCGCAACAAAGAGGAGGCTCAGCGCATCGCCTTAGAGTACGAAAGCGATGCACTCCCTGACGCCACCGAGATTGTGAACGAAGGCACTGTGCGCCGAGAGCCTGAGCAGAACGTGCCCGTCGGTATCGTGAGTATCCAAGAAGAGTATTATAGTTCGGAGGATTTTTACGAATGAGACACTTTCAACTCCTGTTATTGGTGGTAATCGTCGCGCTGTTCGGTTTCTTGAGCGGCGTGACGCTGATGGACGCGCGCGAGTCGCAGCGTCGCCCGCGCATCGCCGAGAGCGTCGACGCGAAGCGGTTCCGCCTGTACGATGAGCAGGGCAACCTGCGCGCGGAGCTGGGCATGCCGTTCGGCGAACCTGCGCTGTTTCTGTATGACGCGAAGGGCAAGCCGCGCGCTTGGATTTTGCTTGACCGCGAGGGGAACGCCCGCATGATGTTCGTAGACGGCGACGACCAGCCCCAGTGGAGCGTGCCGCCTGCCGCCCCCGCCGACGCTAACAAACCGTAGCCCGATGATCCTTGGCGTCGGCGTGGACTTGGTGGAGTTGGAGCGGATTGCGCAAGCGTGCGCGCGCCACCCGCGCTTCGTGGAGCGCATTCTCACGCCCGCCGAGCGCGACTACTGCCTCGCGCGACGCTCGAACCCGACACCGCACATCGCTGGCAGGTGGTGCGCGAAGGAGGCTGTGATGAAGGCGATTGGACATCCCCTGCGCTGGCAGGAGGTGGAGATCTTGCCCGACGCGCACGGCAAGCCCGTGGTGCATCTGCACGGCTCAAGCGCGCACGCCGTCGGCACAGGCGAACTAATTGTGAGCATCACGCACACACGCACACTCGCGCATGCCATCGCCTTGTGGGTGGTGAACCGATGAAACGAATCGCGATACTGGTGTCGGGTCCCTCGCGCGGCAGCAACATGCGCGCGATTATCGAGGCGTGCCAATCGGGGCGCATTCCCGACAGCGCGGTGGTTGCGGTAGTGGGCGCACGTGGCGACGCGCCCGCGCTGGAGACCGCCCGCGCGCTTGGCGTCTCCACTGCGGTGGTCAACCCACGCGAGTTCCCCGACGCCGACGCCTACGCCCACGCGCTGCTGTGGGTACTCCAGCGCGCGCAGCCCGACCTCATCTGCCTCGCTGGCTACATGCGCTTGCTGCCCAAGCCCATCGTGGAAGCCTTCCCGATGCAGGTGATGAATATCCATCCTGCGTTGCTGCCCCTGTTCGGCGGTCAGGGGATGTACGGCTTGCGCGTGCATCAAGCTGCCCTCGACAGCGGGATGAAGGTCACAGGCTGCACCGTGCATTTCGTGGACGAGCGCTACGATACGGGTCCCATCATTCTGCAGCGGTGCGCGCCAATACACGACGACTACTCGCCTGAAACCTTAGCCGCGCGCCTGCTGCCGATTGAACACGAGACCTACATCGAGGCGGTGCGGCTATTCATGCAGGGTAAGCTTCGCGTGGAGGGCAATCGCGTCAGAGTGGACGAATGAAGAGATTGCGGAACTGCAACGGCGCGCCGTGCGCTTGGAGCCAAATACGCCCCTCAGAGGGCAACGGCGCGGCGCGGTTCCAATAGTTCTCCAGCGGCGTGTCGTGAACCACCAGCGTCTCGTTGAGCCATACCGTCACGCGGTCGCCCAGCACCAAGATACGGAAGCGGTTCCACTCGCCGACGGGGCGGTCGGCATAGGCGAGTGGCTTGCTCGGATGGCGCTCGTTGTTGTAGAGTCCCCCCGAGCCGATAGGGTTGTCCCAGATTTGCACTTGGGGTGTGTCGCGCAGGTAGATACCGCTGTCGCCGCCGCGCTCGATGCGCCACTCCAGCCACAGTTCGAAATCGCCGTAGGCGCGCTCGGTAATCAGGTGTACGCCTTTACCGTCGAAGTGCAGCACGCCGTCGGCGGCGCGCCAGTGCGTTAGATACTTCTGGTTCGCCTGCGCTTGGGCGTATTGGCGTTCTGCTTCGCCCATGGCGGCTTGGTCGGGCGGGTCGGCGTACCAGCTGTTCCAGCCGCTCAGGTCGCGCCCGTTGAAGAGCGCAATAAACCCATCGGGCGGCTGGTTGGGCAGGCGCGGCGCGTCGACCTCACGAACGCGCAGGTTGCGGAACTCCACGCGCCCGTTGTGCTGGATGAACCCGATATGCCCCGACTCGCGCAGGAAGCCCGGACGCGCACGCAGCTGCTCGCGGTCGGTAATCGTGTTGAGGTTCGCCTCCACAATCGTCTCGCCGTTCAGCACGACCTGCACCTGTCGCCCGACGCATCGGATGCGCATCGTGTTCCACGCGCCAGCAGGCTTCACCGCGCTTTTACGAGCAGGGTACAGCCCATAGATTGCGCCGCAGATAGAGCGTGGGTCGGACGGATGGTGCGCGGCGTCGTCCAAGATTTGGATTTCCATGCCGTAGCGCGAGGCTTGGAAGCCCATCGGGGCGCGGAGGGCTATCCCGTTATTTGCGCCTGCGCTCAGGCGGAACTCCACCTGCAGCTCGAAGTCGCGGTAGACGCGCTTGGACATCAGTCGCCCGCGTCCGTCGCCGTCGAAGATGAGCGTATCGTTCTCGACGGTGTAGGTCGGCGCGCCGTCGCGTTGCCATTCCGAGTCGGTGAAGGGCAGGGTGCGCCATTCGTCCGCGCGTGCGCACCCCATGAGTCCCCACATCCCGGCAACGCCTATCGCCAGCAGCCACGTCGCGAGGCGCATCATGTTCCCTGCACAAGCGACTCGAACTGCTCGATGTCGCGTCGGATGGCGTCGAACGCGCCGCGCCAGAAGTGGGGTGTGCGCAGGTCGAAGCCGAACTCCGCCGCGAGCGTCGGGGCGTCCGCCATCCCCGTGCGCGAGAGCAGGTCGTCGTAGCGAGCGCGGAAGCCGTCAGGGTCGTCTAAGTAGCGCGCGTACAGCCCCAGCCCGAACAGCAGACCGAACATGTAGGGGTAGTTGTAGAACGCGCTGCCGTAGTAGTGGGGCTTCGCCGCCCACATGTAGGGG
>JARJMV020000031.1 GCA_029335935.2 bacterium | reverse complement strand
TTGGAAGGCAGCGTGGGTGCGTTGTGCAGTTTCCAGCGGGCAATCTGCGCTTCGGTGCGGGTATTGTCTGCGAATTGTCTGAGCAGCTCGTCGGCGCTGCGCGGCACGCGAATCAGCGTATGGGGTGTGGGGTGCAAGTGCTCTTGTAGATCGTAGAGGGTATCGTCGCGCGGTGGTAGTTGTTGCGTCGCCGCCACTCACAGCGTCAGGCCGCTTGCTATCCAGCTCCAGCGCCTCAACTGCGAACCGCCTCCTGTGTATGTGCCGCCCGCTTGCCAGTCGCTAACTCCATTAATAGCACGCGCGCCTTGTCAGCTTGTTCTTTCTCGCAGAGTTCAAGCAGAGACTCCAGTTGGCACTGAAGCCAGTCCCATTCGGGCGTCTCCGTGTTGCGCACGCGCTTAATCTTAGGGTTGGGCGTCTGTTCCAGCACTTCGGCGTCGTAGTAGAGCTGTTCGTGCAGCTTCTCGCCCGGTCGCACCCCAGTAAAGACGATTTTGATATCCTCACCAGGCACTAATCCGCACAGGCGGATTAAGTCGCGCGCCATCTCGACGATTTTGATAGGTTCCCCCATATCGAGGATGTAGATGTCGCCGCGACTATTGAACGAACCTGCGCGTAGAATGAGGTGAACCGCTTCGTGGATACTCATGAAGTAGCGTTGCATTTCGGGGTGGGTGATACGCACGGGGCCGCCGCGTTCGATTTGCGCTTGGAGGGTAGGTACGAGGCTCCCGCGGCTACCCAACACATTCCCGAAGCGCACAATCGCGAACTCGGTCTCGCTTTGACGCGCGAACGCGCCAATAATCATTTCGCCGACGCGCTTGGTCGCGCCCATGATGCTGGCAGGATTGACCGCCTTGTCGGTAGACACATAGACAAATTTGCGCACGCCGTGCCGATGTGCAGCCTGCGCCATCACCCAAGTGCCCAAGACATTATTTTTGATGGCTTCCACTGTGTTTGCTTCCATCAGAGGCACATGTTTGTGGGCGGCGGCGTGGAACACCAGCGTCGGCTGATAGCGGCGAAACACCGCCTCAATCCGAGCGGCGTCGCGCACATCGGCAATGACGCACTCTGGCTCCAAGTTGTAGTTGTAGCGCAGCTCCTGCTCAATCAGGTAGATGCTGTTCTCGCCCTTGCCCAGTAGGATGAGGCATGCTGGACCGAACTCGGCGATTTGGCGTGCAAGCTCACTACCGATGGAGCCGCCCGCGCCTGTGATTAGCACGCGCTCGCCTCCCACATAGTCTGCCAAAGGTTTCAAATCGAACTGCACAGGCGCACGGCGCAGTAAATCCTCGATGTTCACTTCGCGGATTTGCGCGAGATGGAACTCTTGCATAGATGCGGGCTGGAACGGCGGCACAATTCGCACGCGGGCTCTGGTCTCAAGACAGAGATTGAAAATCCGTCGCACCACCTCGCCCTGAGCAGACGAGATGGCGATAATCACATCGTTGACGCCATATTGCTCTATAAGTCGGGGGAGGTCGTCGGTTGCGCCCAAGCATGGGTAGCCGTGGATATGGATGGTCTGTTTCTGGGGGTCGTCGTCCACGAAGCCCACGATTTGCACCTCGGCGTCGGGCGTGCGGCGCGTTTCGCGCATCACCACCTCGCCCGTGTCGCCGCCGCCCACGACAATCGCGCGTCGGCTGGGTTTACCGTTCCGCGCATACGCCAGATACCAGTCGTACAAGCGGCGTCCGATACGCGGGAAGGTAATCGCGCCGCCCGCCAAAACGGTGAACAGCACCCACTCCGCCCACATGAACGAGCGTTCACCGTAGTACGCGCCGACTAACAACCCCACCAGCGCCGCCACGCTGAGACCGATGTTCACTTTCAGCAAGCGAAACAGGTCCATAATCCCTGCGAAGCGGGTGTGGATGCGATACAAGCCCTGCAGCCACAGCCCCGCGACGCCCGTCAATCCCAAAAGAGGCGCAAGCCAGCCCAGCAGCTGCCAGTCGTGCGCTGTGTAGTCAAAGTTGCGCGCCAGCCCCACAGAAGCCGCCAGCGCCGCTGACACCAAAAGAATATCCGTGAACACCGACCGCAAAAACTCCGCCCAACGCTGGGGAGAAACACGCTGCAACCGTCCTAAAACGCCCTTCGCCTTCAAGATTTCCCTCCATAGAAACTGCGATTGCGCTGTCAGTATACCCAGTGTACCCCAAAGGATTGGGGCACCACGCGATACCGCTTTACATTCACAGACGCGCAGGGTATAATCAGGTTTCAGGGAGCGGTGCCCGAGCGGCTGAAGGGACACGACTGGAAATCGTGTAGGCTCCGATGAGGGGTCTCGTGGGTTCGAATCCCACCCGCTCCGCCAGCCCTTAACATCTGCTTAACGCGCTCTCAGGTATGAATTGCAGGGAGGAACTACTATGCACAGCCGCTACACACGCAGAGAGGTTCTGCGCTTGGGTTTCGCAGGCGCGGCAGGTCTGGCTCTCAATCAACTATCTCCTGCCCAATCGCGCCGACGCTCGCAGGGACGCGTGAAGAATATTATCTTCATGGTATCCGACGGAATGAGCGCCGCCGTACCCTCGCTCGCCAACGAATTCGGTATGCTCGTGCGCGGGAAAGGCTCGTTCTGGTACCAGCTGCTCCAGAGCCCCGAGTCGACGCTCGGCTTTTTCGATATGGCATCACTCAACTCGTTAGTGACCGACTCCGCTTCCGCTTCGAGCTCGTGGGGCAGCGGCAGTCGCATCTTCAACGGGCAGATTAATGTGCTCCCCGACGGTACGCGCCTCACCCCGATTGCGCAGATTGTCAAGCAGGCGGGCAAGAAAGTGGGCTTGGTGACCACCACCCGCATCACGCACGCCACCCCTGCTGGCTTCGCCGCCGTGCAACCCCGACGCGACGATGAGGACGATATCGCCCCGCAGTATCTGAATGTCGTCGATGTGCTGATGGGCGGCGGGTTGCGCCACTACGCGGCGAACCGACGCAAAGACGGCAAAGATCTGATTAAGACCTATCAAGACGCAGGCTACACATTCTGGAACACACGCGCGCAGGCGGTGAGCGCGGCGCGCCCAGAGAAAGTGCTGGGGCTATTTTACGACAGCCATGTGCCCTACACAGTTGACCATATCAACTCTGAGGAGCTGCGCCGCAATGTGCCCACGCTCGCCGAGATGACGCGCAAGGCGCTGGAGATTCTGGGCGAGGCGCCGAACGGGTTCCTGCTGCAGGTGGAGGGCGGGCGCGTAGATCATGCCGCGCATGCCAACGACGCCGCAGGCATCATGTGGGATCAAATCGCCTTCGACGACGCCGTTGAGGTCGCCTACGAGTTCTTCGCGAAGCGCAACGACACCCTGCTCATCATCACCAGCGACCACGGCAACTCGAATCCGGGGTTGAACGGTATGGGCGGCGAGTATGAGGCGTCGAACAAGGCGATGGCGATGCTTCAGCACGCGAAATGCTCGTTTGAAGAGTTGCCCAACAAACTGCGCAGCGCCAGTAACGCCGACGATGTGCGCGCCATCATTAAAGACCAGCTCGGCATCGAGATTAACGGCGAGGAAGCGAACGCGCTTGCAGGCGCACTCAAGGGCAACTTGCCCCCCATCTGGAACCGCCAACACCGCAACCTGCAAGGCTTGCTGGGGCTAATCCTGAGCAACTATAACGGCTACGGCTGGACGGGCACCTCGCATACCAGCGACTACACCTGGATCACTGCCTGCGGCGTGGGACGCGAGGAGTTCCATGGGCTGGTGCGCAACACCGACGCCTTCTACAAAATGCTCAAACTGTTCGGTCTCTCGCACAAGAATCCCAGCATGACCCCCGAAGAGGCGCGTCGATACATGAGCCTCGCGCCGCGCATCCGCACGGAAGACTGGGCGTAAGCAAAGGCGGGTACAATTCAGTGCGCCTGCTGGCTGGGCGGCGGCTCCTCCACACGGAGGAGAGGAAAGTCCGGGCTCCACAGGAGACTGTGCTGGGTAACCCCCAGGCGTCGAGAGGCCTCGGCGACGGAAAGCGCCACAGAAATGGAAACCGCCCCGCAGAGGGTAAGGGTGCAACGGCGTGGTAAGAGCACGCCAGCGTTTGCGCAAGCAATCGGCTAGGCAAGCCCCACAGGGAGCAAGGTCAGGTAGGGAGGGGACGACGCGCTCCGCCGACCCTCCGGGTAGACCGCGTGAGGCTTCGCGTAAGCGAACGCCCCAGAGAGATCGCCGCCTCAAACAGAACCCGGCTTACACGCCAGCAGGCGCGCTCGCCAACACCGAACGCAAAAACTGACCCGTGTGGCTCCGCTCGCACGCCGCAACCGTCTCAGGTGTTCCCTCCGCCACAATAAAGCCGCCGCCATCGCCCCCCTCAGGACCCAAGTCGATAATCCAGTCGGCAGTCTTAATCACATCGAGGTTATGCTCAATTACAAGCACAGTGTTGCCAGCGTCCACCAGTCGGTGTAGCACCCCCAGCAGCTTGCGCACATCCTCGAAGTGTAGCCCTGTCGTCGGCTCATCTAAAATGTAGAGGGTGTTCCCCGTAGCGCGTTTGCTGAGTTCGGTGGCGAGTTTGACGCGCTGCGCCTCGCCCCCAGAAAGTGTCGGCGCAGGCTGACCCAGACGAATATAGTCTAGCCCCACATCATATAGGGTCTGCAGCTTGCGAGCAATCGCAGGGAACGGCGCGAAGAAGGCCAACGCCTCCTCCACGGTCATGTCCAGCACCTCGGCGATGGTCTTATCCTTGAACTTGACTTCCAGCGTCTCGCGGTTGTATCGACGCCCCTTACAGACCTCGCAGGGCACATAGACATCGGGTAGGAACTGCATCTCGATTTTGATGACGCCGTCGCCGCGGCAGGCTTCGCAGCGTCCGCCCTTGACATTAAAGCTGAACCGGCCAGGTTGGTAGCCGCGAGCGCGGGCTTCGGGCGTACCTGCGAACAACTCGCGGATGGGGTCAAATACGCCCGTGTAGGTGGCAGGGTTGCTGCGCGGGGTGCGCCCAATCGGCGACTGGTCGATATCGATAACTTTATCCACAAGCTGTAGCCCCTCGATACGGTCATGCTCGCCCCAGAGTCGTCGCGTGCCGTATACATGGTACATCAGGCGTGGGAAGAGCGTCTCTTGGACAAGGGTGCTTTTGCCGGAGCCGGAGACGCCCGTGATACACACGAACAGCCCCAGCGGGATGCGCACCGTGAGGTTCTTGAGGTTATTGGCGCGTGCGCCGTGTATTGTGAGCCAGCGTTCGGGGTGTGGCGCACGACGCGCCATGGGCGCCTCTATCCGTCGCCTGCCCGATAGGTATTGCCCTGTGAGGCTATCGGGGCAGTCGATGACATCCTGGACGGTGCCTGCGACGACGACCTCGCCGCCGTGTTCACCTGCGCCCGGACCGAGATCGATGACCCAATCGGCGGCGCGGATGGTCTCCTCATCGTGTTCCACCACCAACACGGTGTTGCCCAAGTCGCGCAGGCGTTGCAGAGTATGGATGAGCTTTTGGTTGTCGCGTTGGTGGAGTCCGATGCTGGGTTCGTCCAGCACATACAGCACGCCCATCAGCCCCGAGCCGATTTGGGTAGCAAGTCGGATGCGTTGTGCCTCGCCGCCTGAGAGCGTGGTCGCTGCGCGGTCCAAAGTCAGGTAGCCCAATCCGACATCGAGCAGGAACTGGAGGCGGGCGCGCACCTCCTTGAGGATGCGTTCGGCGATTGTGCGTTCGCGCGGGTTGAGTTGCGCCTCTAATGCGTCGAACCAGCGCGCCGCCTCCTCGATACTCATCGCCGTTACCTCCGCGATGTTCTTCCCCCCGACCGTAACGGCGAGGCTTTCAGGTTTGAGCCGCTTGCCCTGACACACAGGGCACGGGCGCGTCGCCATATATTGCTCCAGCTCCTGTTTGATGTATTCGCTCTCGGTTTCCTCGTAGCGTCGCTTGAGGATGTTCACGACACCCTCGAACTCGGTGTCGATGTAGCGCGTGCGCCCCCAGCGGTTGCGGAGCTCCACCGTGACATTGCCCTTTGTGCCGTACATCAGAGCGTGGAACTGTTCGGGCGTAAGGTTTTGCAGGGGAGTATTCACCGTGAAGCCGAGTCGTTTCGCGACGCCGTATAACATCGCCAGTAGCCAATCGGTGAGTTCGCCGTCGCGCTTGACGAACGGGCGCAACGCGCCCTGCTTGATCGAGAGGCTACGGTCGGGCGCAATCAGCTCGGGGTCGAACGCGGTCTTTGTGCCCAGCCCGGTGCATTCGGGGCACGCGCCGTAGGGACTGTTGAACGAGAAGTTGCGTGGCTCCAGCTCGCCGAGACTGACCCCACAGTCAGGGCACGCGAAATGCTCGGAAAAGTGCAACTCGGTGTCGGGCGCGATTGGCTCTCCTGCAATCGGCGGCGTCTGCGGCATAGGTGGATTATACCCGTTCGCAATCGGGTATAATCGTGTTTCCTGCAGTGTGCGTGACGCCCGAGGTGGATCGAACCGTCGCCAATTGTGGCAGGGAGCGACGGCTTGGCTAAGTGGCAGCGTCGCGCACGCGACGAATCGCGAGGCGAGCCGAACCTCCCAAAAAGGAACCTGGGGTTCGCGACCCCAACGGCGCACGGCACGGCGGGGTGCAATCGGACGCTTTGCGACGGTTCTACACTCTTTCTGGGATTTCGAACCCTTTGGGCTGTCGAGCGCGTTTGAGCATGGCGTTCGCCTCGCGGTCGCCTACGAACTGCTTGCGGGCGGGGTCAAACCGCAGTGAGCGTCCCAATCGGTAGGCGATGTTCGCCAGATGCACCAGCTGCGCGGAGATGACGCCCTCTTCCACATCGCAGTGGAGGTCGCTGATGCGGCGGCTGCGCACCGCTTGCAGGAAGTTCCGATAGTGGTTCGGCTCGCCCGTGCCGTTCAACGCGGGGCGTTGGGGGGTCTCCCGTTCGGGCAACTCTTCTTGGGGGCTACGGCGCGGCTTGTACCCATCGCCCGACGACATGTAGCCCAGCGAACCGTACACCAAGTTGCCAATCTTCGCGCCCTGCTCGTCGTTGGTGAACAGCCCGCGCACCTCGAACGCCAGCACGGTTCCATCCTCGTATTCAAAGGTAGCAATCTGCGTGTTGGGCGTCTCGCCTTGATCGGTATAGCCGTAGCGCCCACCCACCGAATGCACT
>JARJMV020000335.1 GCA_029335935.2 bacterium | reverse complement strand
ATATGAAGACGCTCGATCGCAACTCGGAGCTCTATCGCGACGATGTGCAAAATCTCACGCAGCAAGAGCGCGAAATCGAGCAGGCGCGACGCACCGTGCAACGCCTGCAGGAGCAGAAAGACCGCGCCCAACGCGAGCTGAGCGAGTTCATCGCAGCGCTGAACTTGTAGCACGGATAGCAATCCGCAAAATGGCGTGGGGTATAATCATGTGCTGAACCATGGCGACTTTAGAGACGAGCACGCGGCTGGATTTGGACTACATAGCGCGGGAAGTGCTGCGGGCGTTTGTGCAAGATGAGCCGATGCCCCTACGCGCCAACGAAATTCGCGAGCAGACAGCGCATCTGGGGCTGAGCTCCGCCGAGCTGCGCGCTCTGCTGCTGAACATGCCCGAAAAGTTCTTTCAAGAGGAGCGGCGTTGGCAACCGCAGTACCGCAAGGCGCCCCGACAGTCGCCCGTGCTGGCGATGATCGAGCGAATCGTGCGCACGACGGGCGCGCCCGTTGCGCGAACCGCCATCGCCTACGAACTCGGCGCGCATTACCGACGCTCCTATGAGTATTACGAGACCATCTTGCCCCGCCTGACGCGCCATGCCGAAACGCTATTTATCACCTCCGACCATCGCATCGGGCTGCGTGAATGGCTGTTCAACCCCGACTGGATTGAGCCAATCCCCTACGAATGGGAACGCCCCGAAGAGCGCGAACGCGCCGTCCACGACGCCCTGTTCTACAACGACCTCAAATGGGACGAGGTGGAAACCTATGTGCAGCTGGGGAAAGATTTGGACTGGACGCGCCCTCCAGCGGCGGTCGAGTTCTTGAATCGGCTGAGTGAACCTGTGTCGAACCGCGTGATAGGCTTCCTCGGCTGGTACTTTACGCTCGATGCCGACCCGCGACGGGTGTTCCCCTACGATGGCGTCGCGCTGTTCGAGGCGGTGCTGAACGCCGACGACTATGAGTGGGGCAGCGACGGCAGGTGGTATTCCAGCGCCGTGCGCCAAGAGTGGCTCGACCGCGCCAGAGAGCAAATCCAACAGTGGCTGCAGGCAATGCCTATCGAGGAGACCCAACCCCTCGAACTACGCCCTGATGAGGTAGAACGTATCGTTGCGGAACTGTTGCAGACGCAAGGCGTGGCGCGCGCGTCCAAACTGCTGGAAGAGCTGTTCGAAGTCACCCCAAAGAGCCGCACCTTCCGCGAAGATTTGGACACCCTCGTGAACGCGCTCTGGGGCGATGGACGGCTGGTGTGGTTCGGGTTCGACCGATTCGGGCGCGACTCCGATGTGCCCGAATATGTGCGCACAGTGCCGTCGGTCTTCGAGTTCCCCGATTTACCCGACTTGCGCAACGCGGAGGGCGAGCGACTCGATGTGCTGATTGACCCCGAAGGCTATCCGAGATCGCTGCGCGACGAGGTGCTGGATGTACGCGCGCAGGATGTGCTGGACGAGGAGACGCCCGCCTACCCCGAACAGGTTCCCAGCGAGGTGCGCTTCGTGCTGCGTCAGCCCCACAAAGATCTGGGCACACTCCCGCTGTGTCAAATCCCGCTGGGGTTCCTGCCCGATGAGCCGCCGCTGCAACAGCTCACCTTCATCGACGAGAACAACCAAGCCTATGAGGTGTGGCTTAACCACGAGACGCGCCTGATTTATGGGCTGTTCGACAAGTTCGCCACTTTAGACCCGCTGTCGGGCGCAATCTTCACCTTAGAGCGCACGGAGCTGCCCGATGTGTACCGATTCCGCTACACTGGCGAAATCGACCCGCTGCTGGCAATCTCCGCTTCGCGCTACGAGCGGCTGCTGAGCCTGCAAGCGCAAGCCGACGCGATGTCGACCTACCACCTGCTAATTGAGCTGATGCGCGAGCATCCGCGCGGCGCAGACTTCCTCACGCTGCACAACGAGCTGAACATCATCCGTCGCACCCGCCGCGAGCAGACCGCTTCCATCCTGAGCGCGTATCCATGCTTCGAACTGCATCGCGGCTCGCCTGTGTGGCGCCTCAACGAGGAAGACATCGGCAAACCCATCACCAAGAAAGCGCGTTCCTACCTACTGGAGTGAGTTATGCATCGCCAGATGAAGCTCTTGCAGGACTTGCAGGCGTTAGACCACTATATCGACCGCCTGCGCCGAGATGTGGCAACGCTGGACGACGGCGAGCAGCTACGCGCCTCTTTAGAGCGCACGCGCACTCGCATGGAAATCATCAAGCGCAACTATCACGAGCTGCACGCGAAAGCCACCGAGCAGGAACGACGCCTCAAAGAGTTCGACGAGTATCTCCAACGCAGAGAAGCGGAACTCTATTCCGGGAAAATTACGAGTGCACGCGAACTGCAACTCATGCAGGTTGAAATCGACGAGGCGAAACGCAGCCGCGAGGAGATGGATGTCGAGATGCTGCGCGTGTGGGAGCGGATGGAGACCATGAAACACGACATCGACGCCACCGAGCGCGACCTGGAGAAACTCGAACGGCTCTACGAGGCGCATATGGCGGACTATCGTCAGCGTAGGGCGGCGTTGGAAGCGGAAATTGAGTTCCATCTCAAAGAGCGCGCCGAACTCACCGCGCAGATTGACCCCGAACTGCTGGCGCGCTACGAGCGACTGCGCGACCAGCTGGGCGGCACTGCCGTCGCCATCGTGGAGCAGAAAGCCTGCACCGTGTGCTACACGCTCCTGACCCCTTACACCCTCAAGCGGCTTGAGACCGAAGACTCGCTGGTCGCCTGCGAAAGCTGCGGACGGCTGCTGTACGACCCGATGTTGGCAACCGAGTGAGTCTCAGCGGGCGCATGCTCTGAGATAGCTGCTTGGCGGCGTCGCGCGTTGCAGATGCGAGAGGATATAGCGCGCCGCTGCCGCGACGCCCTCCAAGTCCACGCCCGTCTGAATGCCCATGCCGTGCAACATATACACCAAATCTTCGGTCGCGAGGTTGCCCGATGCGCTCGGCGCGAACGGGCAACCCCCAAGCCCGCCTGCGCTCGAGTCGAAGATGAAGACGCCCAGCTGCAACGCGGTCAACACATTCGCCAGCGCGGTTCCGTAAGTGTTGTGGAAGTGATAGGCGAAGCGTTCGGGAGGCAGGATGGGCAGCAGCGTCTCGGTCAGTCGCGCGACCTGCGTGGGCACAGCGGCGCCAATCGTATCGCCCAAGCTCACCTCGTCTATGCCCATCGCCAGCAGTCGCTCCACGATAGGCTTTACAGCGTCAGGCGAGATTGCGCCCTCGTAGGGGCACACCAGCGCGGTGGAGATATAGCCGCGCGCCCAGCACCCCGCCGCCTTCGCCTCGCGTACCACCAACGCGTACTCCTGCAGCGACTGCTCGATGCTCCGATTCAAATTCCGCTGGCAGAAAGTTTCGGATGCGGCGGTGAAGACGGCGATCTCAGTGGCGCCTGCGCTGAGGGCGCGTTCCAGCCCTTTCGAATTCGGCGTCAGCACAGGGTAGCGCACGCTGGGGCGTCGCGTTATCTGTGCCAACACCTGCTCGGCGTCGGCAAGCTGGGGCACCCACTTCGGACTGACAAACGCAGTCGCCTCCACTACCGACAGCCCAGCATCCGCCAGCATCTCAATAAACCGTACCTTAACTTCGGTGGGCACGGGAGTCGGCTCGTTCTGCAAGCCGTCACGCGGGCCGACCTCAACAACGCGCACATATGCACTCAAATTCTGGAACATATGCTCCCTCGAAACGCTTATAGGTATACCCCACTGGTAGGTTCTCTCCAAATCGGGCGCGCCCATCCCCAAAACCATCGGTTATGGAAAAACCACTACAGGAGCGTCTGTCAATGATGGTGCAAATCCGAGTGCCCAACACAGACATCGTGTTATCGGGCGTCCTTATCAGTGTGGATAAGGCGACGCTCCGTTTCGTGGCGCGTGTGGAGCAGTGTCAAGATTACATCCGTCCCCACACGACGATACAGGCAACCTTAACAGTCGGCGGTGCGCCGCGCGTGATGACGGTGCAGGTAATCGGGGTTCGAGCCGATACCCTGACTTTCAAACCGATTACATCGGCGAAGTTGGCGGAGCGTCGCGTGCGCAGGCGATACCCCGTGAGTGTGGAGGCGCAGTTGCGATACAATCAGGCGCAGTCGCCTGCGAGAGTGGTGAATATCGGCATCGGTGGGGTGGGGCTGCAGGCGTCGCCGCCATTCGAGACTGGTCAGATTCTCGAGATTGAGATGGTGCTGGTGGGTTTGGAACAGCCGCTGCTGGCGCAAGCGCAGGTGCGCCACTGCCGTCCCGTGGAAGCCAACAGATGGTACATCGGCGCAGCGTTCATCAATCTCAGTCGCGCCGACGAGCTGTGGCTGCGGAAGCTATTTCCCTGACGGCGCGGGCGCAGCTTGGGGCGCAGGCGATACACCGCCTCCTGGCGGTCCCATACGCTGGCTCTTGGGCAGCATCGGACCCTCGTAGTAGCCCGGCGCGGACGGCGGGGGCGGCTGCTCGGCGCGATAGCGTAAGAAGAACGCCACCGCCGCCAAAATAACGCCCACCGCCAGCAAAATGCCTAAATTCCGACGAGTGGATTCCATGGTTTTCTGTTGGAGGCGTCCCTGCAGGCGATGCAGGGACGCTTACTTGTGGAACTACTGACCGCTCTGCTGCTGCGCAGGCGAACCGACGCGCTCGCTCTTGGGCTGCATGGGACCTTCGTAGTAGCCCCCGGCTTGCTTCTCCTCCTCCGAGCCTTTGCTGCACGCGCTGAGACTCATCATGACCAGCACGCTCAGTAGGGACGCCACGCCCAGAAGTAGTTGACGCATTGTCGCTCTCATGGCTTACTCCATCGAGAAGGTGTAGTAGCGCTTGAACCACACGGTCTGACCGTTCTCGGTTGTACTCATCAGGTAGCGCTCGGAGTTGCGAGCGATATACTTTGCGTGCCCATCCAAGAACACGAAGTTGCTGCCTTCTTGGTGGATGAACTGCGACTCGCACCCGAGCCCGATAACAACATAGGTCGGGCCGCGATCGAGCATCGTAATGCCGTCTCCGAGCAAAATCGTTTCACCCGGTCGGCGAATCTCCGCAAGATAGCGCGTCAAACCCCCGTTCGCCGCAGGATACACCAAGCTGCCAGCATAGTGGTAGTAGGGGTTCTGCTGGGTGCCTGCGCCGCCGCGCTGCGCCATCTGGAACACCATCCCGTAGTGCGAGAACAGCTCGGTCGGCGGGAAATAGGGATCCAGTGAGCCGGGGTAGCAGTCGGGCATGTTCGCGCCCTTGAGATAGTTGCTCTGGCTCCAAGATGGGCAGGCGTAGAGTCCTTTCGGCGTAGCGCCAGAAATATAGACCTGCCCAGCAGGCGGGCGGTTCACCTCGCTCTTCACATACGGGTTCAGCATCCCAATCCAGAACCGCTCCCACAGGGGCTGACCTGGATACTCGCGGACTTTGAACCAGCCGACAATCGCCTCATCGTAGTCTTGGGCGTACATCATAATAGCCGTGCCAAGCTGACGCCCGTTAGACAGACACTGAGTCTTGCGCGCTTGCTCACGCGCCTGCGCAAAGACGGGGAACAAAATCGCCGCCAAAATGGCGATGATCGCAATAACAACCAGCAACTCAATCAGCGTAAAGCCTCGACGATGTACCATTACGCAAATAACCTCCTCTGTAGGGTATGATTATCTATTATACCCCAGAAATGAGCGAATTGCAAGGGGTAGAGAGAGTTTTGGGAAAATTGGAGCATACTCCGTTTTCAAATCCCATCTCCCATCCACATCCTGACAAAGAGTTATGTCTTGCCGTACGGCTTTGATTGCCTATTTGATACACATACAAATGCTAGGCGGCTGCTTACTGCGAACGCCGTTTTTTGAGTTCCAGCAGGCGGCTGGTGGTGTCGGTAGGGGCGGCTGGCGGCGCTGTTGGTTTGGGCGCGGGTTGGCTGGGGGCAGTAGGCGTCGATTTGGGAGATGCAGGCGCGCTCTCAGCGGCAGTGTAGCGTGTGGCGACGCGCTCTTTGACGCCGAGGAGCCGTGCAGTCGCCTGCGGCTGCGGCGCAGGACGGCGCGCCTTCCCACCGCCCAGCAACTTCTCTGGCAGGCGGCGCAGCAGCTCTGTCCACTCCGTCAAGGGGATGACCACGCGCCGCAGGGTGATGTCAATCAGCAGCAACGCCAGCGCGAGCCACAGGAAAGTGCGCCACAAATCGCGGATGGAGCGCCCCTCTTTCGCGACAGGGCGAAACGCCTCGGTTGGCGGCGGGTTCACCTTACCGCCAGTCGTTTCGGCGATGC
>JARJMV020000332.1 GCA_029335935.2 bacterium | reverse complement strand
ACTCATAGCAGGCTTGGTTGGGGGTCATCTTCATCGCGTTGCGCAGGTTCCTGCGCATCCCCTCAAACACCTTCCACAGGTCGCGCCGCTCGTTGGGAGATAAGGCGCGCCCCCGCCCTATACGCTCAAATTGAAGATACTCCTGCTCCGTGCGAATGTCCCAAGCATCTACTACACGCTCCCACTCCTGCCACACAAAGTCCGGCGAGTAAGCTAAGGGCGTCTGCTTAAGGAGGCTGGCAAACTGTGTCGCCGTCTGCAGCTCGTTCTGATTGTAAATCACTCTCACAGAGGGGAGAAATCGCTTAATCTGTTCCCGCACGAACTCGTCCAAGTGCTGGATGGTGCAGTTTTGGGGGACTTTGAGCATCTCCGCGCGCCGTCGCAACTCCGCTGCGAGCGCTATGTTGAACGAGGTCAGGAACACCGACTGGGGCGCATATCGCTGGGCTAACGCTTTTGCGCGATGCAGCGCCACCACCGTCTTGCCTGTTCCTGGTCCGCCTGTTACGCGGGCAGGACCTGAGAACTCACCTTGCGCAGCTTCCTTTTGAGATGGGTTGAGGAACACCAGCCAACACTCCCAAGGATATTGTAAATAGTTCTCCAGTTCCTCCCAATCCTTGGGCGTCCAGAGAACGCCGCGCTTCACCGATTGCTCGAGGCACTCCTCCACTAAGAGGTTCAGCTGGGCAGGGGGCAGGAGTTTCTCGATAGGCTCGCCATCAGCTAAGAGGGAGAGGCGTAAAAAAGTAGACTCGGTTATGACATTACTATTGAGCATTTGATTAATCGTCTTTTCGATATCTTCTCGGCTCAACTGACGCAGATGTTCCGCCCACTCCTCGTTCGGCACGCCCAACTTGATTAAATCCGAAGTTGGATAGCGAGCAAATGGATAGCGTATCGAGTCTAAGGTTTCGGGTTCTTCAAGCGTAGGGAGCGTGGGCGGAGGGGGCATCTCTGTCGGGCGGATTTCGAATTCTTGGTATTGGTTAAACAGCGGCTCGTTTCGGGTCGCCCAGTTGTAGGCGTCGTCGTGCGCACCTATATAGGCAATCACCCGATAGCCGTCATCTTCGTAGAGGATGACGCGATAACCGCTGTGACTATCCAAGCGCACCGAACGCCAGGGGGAATGCGACCTGAGCTTCTCATAGTGCAAAACAGGCGGCGGCACTCGTTGCTCCAGCTCTCGTACCACCCTCGAAAGCGCATCACGCTGCTCATCCGACAGCCTCTCCAGCGCCTTCGAGAAACGGTTCTTCTCGTAAACGACCTTAATCTCACTCACTGTTCTCCTCCTCGTCGAGAATAGGGGCGAACTGTTGCACATGCTTTGCAGCCTCTCGTGCCATCCGATCGACCACTTTCGCTAAATTCAGCGAGTCTTTCCTCGCATACAGGATTTTTAGAGGCTTGAACCGTTCGCGGAACTCTTGAGCCTCCTGGTAGAGGGGTCGGAGATTGTCCGAGCGTACCTCATATTCGCGAATCCACTGTTTGACCAGCAGCTCCGAGTCGGTATAGATGGTGAGGCGTGTGATACCCATCTGATAGGCTTCTTGGAGGCAGCGCAGCAGCGCGTAATACTCGGCGAAGTTGTTGGTCTGCTTGCCGATAGGTTCGCAGATGCTTTGGAGCAGTTGCCCCTGCGTATCGTACAGGCGCACCGCCAACGCCGCGCATCCCGGATTCGCAAGAGACGCTCCGTCAACATAGGCTACTGCTTCCATCAATACCGCTTGATACGACAGAGAGATGCACTTTCCTGCCAATAGTGCTGTGAGATAAGGTATAATTACGGCGTAGAGGGCGTCATGACCATCGCAGCAGTTGTGGAAGTCGCTTGTGCGTGATTGCAGCAGCCTGTCGAGGTCAGTTTGCGTGCGTGGTGAGAGCTGGAGACGCCTGACGAGCCTTTTAATCAGTTTGGCAGGGCGTGGGGGCGGATGATTCCCGACGAGTGCCACCAGCAGTACCCGCGTGTGCGCGAGGCGTTGGAAGCAAGCGCGCCGTTGATGGTGGAGCGCGTTCTGCTCCAACAGCAGGTTTCGCATGACGACCTGAATGTAGCGCGGCTGTGGCAATCGCTGTTAGACGCCATGCCGAACGCCGAGCAGGTAGCGCGAGAGCAGCTCAGCGTTGCGTCCCCAGACACTCCTGAAGCGGAGTGGGCGGTCGCCGTCGCAGGCACGCAGGCGCAACTTGCGGACTTCCTCGAAGCGTGCCCCATCACGCGCTGGCGATTCGGCAACCAGCTGTGGCTGCTGCGCCGCGCGATTCAAGGCGACCACACGGTGTGGAAGTTCCTCTGGGATGTGTTGCCCAAACTGCGCGACGCGCTTCAAGAAGCAGAGTCTTTGGTCGCTGTGGCGATAGGGCTGGGTCAGTCGAACAGCGACCGCGCGTGGGACACGCTGGAGCCGATGCTAACCCATGCCGACCCTGCCGTGCGCGCGGCGGCGGTTGCGGCGGTAGGCAGCCTGCGTGAGACGCGCGCCCGCGACCACCTCCGCGCCGCAGTGCAGCACGAGCAGGAAGCGGCTGTGAAGACGCAGATAATCGCAGCGCTGGGCGCAATCGGCGAAGCGCAGGACGCAGACACGCTCATCGAGTACGCCTTGCACCATCCGCGCTATCGCGCGGCGGTGCGCGACGCGCTGGTTGCGCTCGCCGCCGTCGCCATCCCGCCGATTCATAACGCGCTACGCGATACTTTCGACGATACGCTACGCGAACTGCTAATCAACGCGCTGCGCGAAATCCATCTGCCTGAAGTCGTGTCCCCACTGAGCTGGGCAGCCCAACATGCGGAGAGTATAAAGGTGCGTCAGCAAGCCGTGCAGGCGCTGGCGGAGCTGCCGTATGAGGATGTGATACCCGCTCTGGTGCATGCGCTGGGCGATGTCAGCGAGCGGACCCGCAACATCGCCTTGGATGCGCTGGTGCAGCGCGGCGAGGCGGCGGCGCAGCTGTTGCTGGAGTACCTTGAAAATCCGCAGTGGTCGCCCCAACAGCGCTACTTGGCGCAGTGGGCAGCCGCGCGCGCCCTCGCCCGAATCGGCGGCGAGACCGTCAAGCAGCGACTGATAGACCTCGCCGAAGGCTATGATCTGAACCAGCGCTGGGCTGCGCTCACGGCAATCCGCTACGCCGACTATCCAGACCTCACCGAGACCATCATCCAACATATTCCAAGTTCGCCGTGGACCATCCAGCACGAGTGCGCCCTCTACTTGCGCAAGTACCCCTTGGTAGACGCTATCCCCGTACTGATGGACGAGCTACGGCAAGCGGATGCCGCCGTGCAGGAGATTCTGGAAGCGGCAATCGTCGCTAACGGCGTGGCGGCAATCCCGATTTTGCAGCGACATAGCAACGAGTGGCATGCGTTCGGGCAGCGCAAGGCAATCGTGAGCATCCTAAAGCAGATTGGGCATCCCGCAGGACGCCCCCTGCTGGAGGAATTAGCACAAGATAGCGACCCCCGTATCGCCGAAGCCGCGCGCGAAGCAATCAAGCACATCGAAACAGGAGTACCATCATGAATGAATCTCAACTAATCAGCTCACTACGCAAGTCAGGGCAACTTCAGGAAGCGTATCAACGCGCCAGACAAGCCCTGCAGGAGAACCCCGACGACCTGAGTCTCCTACGCGCGATGGGGTGGGTGTTGTACGACCTCGTCAAGCGGGAGTTAGGAACGGTCAGCGACGACGAAGGTGAACCGTCTCGGCAGGCATCTGTTGACTTGCGCCGCGTGCATCGCTTTTTCCACGAGTTCCAACGCTTAGGGATTCCGCGTGATGACCATCTCATCTACTCGCTTATGCTGCGCTTAGCCACAAAAGCGCAAAGGGCGGGTTGGCGCGGCTTTTTGGAGTTCGTACAGTGGTGGGATTTGAGCCATCTCACGGAGGAAGACCGCCAGCCGCAACAGATTGCAGGCGATAAGCAAATCCCCAGTTTGGAATCGGTGGCGCTGTATGCCATCGGGCGCGCCGCGACGGAGAGCGAGGACGCCTCCGAGCGCGTGTGGGCGCGTACAGTGCTGGAAGACGCAGTCGCTCGCTACCCCGACGATATTTGGATAGCTCGCTCGCTGGCGCACTTAGAGTTTTTCGGCGGCAATCTCGATCGGGCGCAGGAGCGGTTGAGAAGCGTGCTGCGCCGCAAACCGCGTGAGTGGTGGCTGTGGAAAGAGATGGGCGAAATGCTCGCACCCACCCACCCGGACGACGCAATCCTGTGCTACTATCGCGCTTGCGAGTTGATGCGCGACAAGACCAAGCTGGTGAGCGTCTACCAGCAGCTGGCGTCCCTCTTAGCGTCGCAGGGGCGATATGACGAAGCCGCGTGGTTCGTGGAGCAAGCCTATAGCATCCGCGCCCAGCAAGGCTGGAAAATCCCACCTGAGCTGGCGCAGATGCACAGCGCCGAGTGGTTTCAAGCGCGTCAGGGCGCACCGAAGCCACAAGCGCAGACCGATGGCTTCGCAAGGCAGTTCTTGCAGGGCATCGCCGCTGAGCAGGTGCAGACCGCGCTTGCCGTGTTAGACCATCATAACTCGCAGAAACAGCTCGCTTATCTGCTTATGAAGCCCCGCGAAGGGGTAGCTGTTCCCTACAAGCAGTTCCCAAAAGTTCAGAATCTGTCAGTGGGCGCGATGGTGGAGCTGCGCTACGCCCACTCCAACGGACGTCGGGTGATAGTGGAGGTCAAACCTGCGAGTGTGCAAGAGATTGAGGGGTTCGCGAAGCGGGTGCGTGGGCGGCTGCGCAAGCCCGCCAATCAGTCCTACGGCTTTGTGCAAGCCGATACGGGCGAGCAGTATTTCGCGCCGCCGCCAGTGGCGCAAACGCTTCAGGACGGCGCCGATGTAGAGGCGGTCTGCGTCTTGAAACACAACGAGAAGCGCAATCGCGAGGAATGGGTCGCGATTTGTCTCGATACCGCCTAACAGATGGCTGTACCTTGCCCTTCCGTCAGCGTGAGGGGTGTGATGAGACGCCGCAGCCCCCTGCTTCGGGTTCTCCAAAGCAGGGGGTACGGAGCGTCTGCGTTCTCAGAACCAGATGGTCAGCTGCGCCGAGCGCGAGGTCGCGTTGTGGGTGGCGGTGATGGTGACCGTCGTGACGAGGCCCCCGCTGGTGGTGCGGATGGTGAAGTTCGCGCTGGTAGCGCCCGCAGGAACCGTGACGGTGCTGGGCACGCTGGCGCGCGCGGAGCTGCTGCGTAACTGTACCGTGAGTCCGCTGGAGGGCGCAGGCGCGGTCAGCGTAATCGTGCCCGTTGCGCTTTGCCCCCCCACGACAGTCGTCGGACTAATCGTGAGCGACTGCAGCGTCACGGCAGATTCTGGAACGATGGTCAGCGTCGCGGTGCGCTCCACATCGCCTGCAGTGGCTCGGACGACGAGCGTTGTCTCGCGTGGCACGCGCTGTGTCAGGATGGTGAAGTTGGCTTGGGTCGCCCCTGCAGGTACAGACACGAAGTTGGGCAGGATGGCTGTGCGCGTTGCGCCGTTGTGGCTCAGGCGCACCAGTATTCCGCCTTCGGGCGCAGGCGCGGTCAGGTTCACTGTGCCGACGACTCGGTTGCCGCCGACCACCCGCGCTGGGTTCAGCGAGAGGCTGCTGAGCCTCGGCGCGCTGCCGCCGCCGCCCACTGCCTGCAACGCGCGATAGAGATTCAGCCGTCCCGCGTTCGGGGCAATCGTGCGCCCGTTCAAGGGCTGGTACGGGTCGGTGTTCGTTTCCAGCGCCTCGCGTAGTTGCGCGTTCGTCAAACTCGGATTATGCGACCACAGCACCGCCGCCGCGCCTGACACATGGGGGCACGCCATCGAAGTGCCGCTGAACGATTGATACTGATTGTTGGGCGTTGTGGACAGGATGTTGGCGCCTGGCGCGGCGATATCCACCCACGCGCCGTACTGCGAGAAGTTTGTCAGGGTGTCGGCGGCGTCGGTCGCCGCGACGGCGATGGCGTTGGTGTAGTAGGCAGGATACTGGGGCGCGTTGCTCCCGTCGTTGCCCGCCGCCGCCACGACCAGACAGCCGCGCGTCCACGCATAGACCACCGCGTCCGCGAGCTGCTGCGCGCCTGAACCCGCGCCCAAGCTCAAGCTCAGGATATGTGCGCCGTTGTCCGCCGCCCAAGTGATTGCCCGCGCCACAGCGTCTAAGCTGCCCGAACCGTTCGCGCCCAACGCCTTGAGTGGCATCAGTTGCACATAGCTGTTGGAGTTAGGCACGGCAGGGTTCCACGCCGCCACGCCCGCCACGCCAATCCCGTTATGGATTTCGGCGGCGGCAATCCCTGCGCAGTGCGTGCCGTGCCCGTTGTCGTCCAGCGCGTTCGTGGTGTTGTTGAGGGTGTTGTAGCCGTACACCGCGCCGTTCGCATGACGACGCATCTTGTTGGTCAAATCGGGATGGTTGGAGTCGATGCCCGTGTCGATGATTGCGATGTAGACAGTGCGCTGGGGTTGCCAAATGTCCCACGCGAGGTTCGCCTGGATACGCGCCAAGCCGTATTGCTGGCTGAAGCGCGGGTCGTTCGGCTGCGCGAAGGTGAACGCCAGATAGTTCGGCTCCACATAGCGCACGCCAGGCAGCGCACGCAGAAACTCGCCTGCGCTCTCCATCGAGACGCCATCAGCGAGGCGCACAACATACGCATGAATAGGCGGGTTCTGCGACACTATCGTGCCCACCATCTGCATCGCTGTTAGAGGTAGGGCGAGCTCGCTGTGCTCTAACCCCACCACCAACTCACCAGGCACGAACGGCGACTCGATGAGTGTCGGGTTCAGAGTCGGTTGCTGCGCGAAGTTCGTCTCGATTTGTGAGATGCTCAACTGCAAGGTGAGAAACACCGCCAAAAACGCCCAGAAACCTCGATAGATGTGCATAGAGCGTCCTCCTAAGCCTCCCTAATATACCCCAATTTTTATCGAACGCCTGCTGGCTAAGGGGAGGTATACTTCCTGTCGTGGGGACGCTGGAATCGCTGTTGGTGGCTCTGGACACGCTGCGCACGCATAAGATGCGCTCGTTTCTGACGATGTTGGGCGTCATTATCGGCGTGATGGCGGTGGTGGTGATGGTCGCGTTGATTGAGGGCGCGCGCACGAGTGTGGTCGCGGAGTTCGAGAAGCTCGGCTCGGATGTCATCCTCGTGACTTTTGACCCGTCCGACCGCCTGCGTCGCGAAGAGCGCGGCGGCACAGTGGAGGGGCTGAAACGGATGGATTTAGAGGCGATTCGTCGCTTGCCTGAACTGCGCGCGGTCGCCGCCGAGCGGCAACTGGGCGAGAAGGAGTTCATCTATCAGGGCGAGAAGGTGCGCGCCAACCTTATCGGGGTGAACGAGGACTACCTTTTAGCGCGGTCGTTGGAGGTCGAGTCGGGTCGTTTCTTCGAGTCGTCCGAGCAGGAGCAGGGCGCGAAGCTGCTGGTGCTGGGGCACGATACCGCGCGCAAGCTGTTCGGCAAGCGCGACGCGGTGGGTCAGTCGGTGCTGGTGGACGGCACGCAGGCGCAGGTGATAGGAGTCCTCAAGAAGCGTGGGCGCGGCTTCGGCGAGAACTTGGACGAGGGGGCGTACATCCCACTCAACGCCGCGTTGCGCCGCTGGGCAGGCGACGAGAGCCTCACGATGATTATGGCAGTGCCCCACACACGCGAGCAGACCCCCGCCGCGATGGACGCCATCTGGGAGACCCTGATGCGCCTGCACGACAACCAACCCGTGTTCCGCGTGGACACCTTAGAGAGCATCCTCTCGGCGATTACGCGCGTGATTTCGCTGTTCGGCGGGTTGCTGGGCGGGATTGCAGGGCTGGCGCTGCTGGTGGGCGGAATCGGCATTATGAACATTATGCTGGTCTCCGTCACCGAGCGCACGCGCGAGATAGGCTTGCGCAAGGCGGTCGGGGCGCAGAAGTGGCACATCTTGACGCAGTTTCTGATTGAGTCGGCGACTTTGGCGACGATAGGCGGACTGATCGGCATGGCGGTAGGCTGGGGCGTGGGCGAAGCCATCGAGTTCGCCACGAAGCAGACCAGTGCGTTCGGCGATAATGGGTTGAGCTTCTACTTCCCGCTGTGGGCTGGCATCGGCGCGTTCCTGTTCTCAGCGTCAGTGGGCGTCGTGTTCGGACTGTACCCCGCCTGGCGCGCCGCGAACTTAGACCCCATCGTGGCGCTGCGCTACGAGTAGCGTCAGGATCAGATTGCACCATGGCTACCTTCGAGCGTGAGCTGAGCCTGCTGTTGAAAGCGCGTTATCCGATGCTGTATATTCAAACGGCGGAGGAGGCGCGTGTGGAACAGATGCTGCGGTGTATTGCGCAGGAGCGCGGCAAGCGGTTGCATGTGTGGACACTGACGCGCGGCTATGAACCGCCGATTGCCGCGCCCGCCGAGGCGACGCCTGCGCGCCCGCTCGCGCCTGAACTGGAAGCGATCACGCAGCTGCTGCGCCTGCCGACCGATGCGCTGATTGTGCTGAAAGACTTCCACCCCTACTTAGGCGACTCGCGTGTGATACGCCTGCTGCGCGATTTGTACCCACGCCTGCACCAGACGCGCCGCACCCTTGTCTTCGTCAGCCCCATCTTGAAACTGCCGCCCGAACTGGAGAAGCAAATCACCGTGCTGGAGATGCCGCTGCCCACCCGTGAGGAGATTCAGCAAAAGATCGAGGAGATTCTGCTCGTGCTGCGCGCGAGTCAGCCCGAGGTGCGCGCCGAACTCAGCCCCCAAGAACTGGATGAGTTGGTCAGCGCGGCGCAGGGGCTGACGCTGGACGAAATTGAGAATGTGTGTGCGCGCTCGGCCGTGGAGCATAAAGCGTTGACAGTGGCGGCGATACTGAGCGAGAAGCAGCAGATTGTGCGCAAGTCGGGCGTGCTGGAGTATTACGACGCGCGTGAGACGATGCGCGATGTTGGGGGGCTGGATTTGCTGAAGGAGTGGCTGCGCAAGCGTCGGGCGTCGCTGAGTCAGGAGGCGCGCGCGTTCGGGCTGCCCGCGCCGAAAGGCGTGCTGCTGCTGGGCGTGCAGGGCACGGGCAAGAGCCTCAGTGCGAAAGCCATCGCCAGCCTGTGGGGGCTGCCCATGCTCCGCCTCGATGTCGGGCGCGTGTTCGGCAGTCTGGTCGGCGCGTCGGAAGCCAACATGCGCGCGGCAATTCGCACTGCTGAAGCCGTCGCTCCATGCATCCTCTGGATCGACGAGCTGGAGAAGGGCTTCTCAGGCGTGCAAGGCTCCAGCGTCTCCGATTCGGGCACAACCGCGCGCGTGTTCGCCACCTTCCTGACTTGGATGCAAGACAAGCGTTCGCCTGTGTTCGTGGTCGCCACCGCCAACGATGTCTCGCAACTGCCTCCTGAACTGCTGCGCAAGGGGCGATTCGACGAAATCTTCTTTATAGACCTGCCCACACTGCCCGAACGCGAGCAGATTTTCGCAATACATCTGAGCAAGCGCAAGCGCGACCCCGCGCACTACAATCTCAAGCGGCTGGCGCAGGCGACGGAGGGCTTCTCAGGCGCGGAGATCGAGCAAGTGGTGATCGCAGGGCTGTTCACGGCCTTCGATGCTGGGCGCGACCTCACCACTGACGATATGCTGGACGAGATACGCCATACCGTGCCGCTGTCGGTAATGATGCGCGAGGAGATTGAAGAGTTGCGCACTTGGGCGCAGTTGCGCACCCGCCCTGCCAGCAGCCCGCCCACTCAAGGCAATCGTCGCAAGCGCGCCTCTGGCTGAGCGCAAGGTACAATTCGTGTATGGCGTGGAACGGCGTTGCGCTGGAGGTGCTGACGAAGTTGGAGCGGTATCGGTTCGAGCCGCGCAAGATGCATGCCGCCTCTATTCGCGGCGAACGGCTCTCGCCGCGCAAGGGCGTCTCTATCGAGTTCGCCGACTATCGCCACTACACGCCAGGAGACGATCTGCGCCACCTGGACTGGAACATCCTCGCCCGCTTAGACCGCGCCTACCTGCGCACCTACCAAGACGAGCAGGAGCTGCCTGTGCATCTGCTGTTGGACTGCTCGGCGTCGATGGCGTTTGGTGCGCCGACGAAGTTCGACGCGGCGCGTGCGCTGGCGGCGTGCTTGGGATATATCGGCTTGGTCGGCGGCGACGCGGTGTACCCGACGGCGCTGCACCCACAACTTGCTGAGACGCGCCCGCTGCGCGGTCGGGTCGCCTTCGTACGCTTGGTGGAGTGGCTGCGCGCGCGCCAGCCCGACGGCAATAACCTCGCGGCAAGCCTGCATCGGTTCGCGCACGCCAACCTGCCCAGTGGCTGCGTTGTGCTGCTTACGGACGGTCTGGATGAGCGTTTGCCCGACGCGCTGCGCACGCTCGGCAGCCGACGCCACGAGGTGGTGTTCTTGCATATCCTCTCAGAAGTGGAGCTTAGCCCCGACTTGGAAGGCGACTTGAAGCTCATCGACGCCGAAACGGGCGAGGCGTTAGACATCACGGCGACGGGAAGCGTGCTGCAGGAGTACCAGCGTAGGCTTCAAGCGCACATCGACGCGCTGCAGAGCGCCTGCCGCCGTATCGGGGCGACCTATGTGCGCGTGTTGAACACACAGCCGCCGCAAGAGGTCATCCTGCGCCAACTGTATCCGAGCGGCGTCGTGAGTGGGTAGCCCATCAGCGGCGCAGCAACCGCCAGAACAGATAGCTCGCCGTTAGTCCGCCGACCGCGCCGCCTAAGGTGGACGCCAACAGCGGCGGGAGCGCCAGCTGCCGGAACAGCCATGCCAGCGGGAGCGCGAGCAGCACAATCAAGCCGAGCGTATTGAGCATTGCGGCGCGGGCGCGGCGCGTCGCCGCACGCTCTAAGCGCACCATCCCCTCGAAGTCTGCCGTGCCGTGCTGCAAGTATTCGTTGAGTCCGCGCAGCTCCGCCACAATCAGGTCGGCGTCCTGCTCGCTGAGGGCGCGCGCCAGTCGCTTGAACTCATAGGTCACATCCACGAGGGTCTGCACGCCCCACGATTGCAGTTTCGCCTCGATAGTGATGGGCAGCGCGCGTGGCGAAAGGGTTGTGATGGCTCGCCAGCGGTTGCCGCGCGCCCAGCGCAGCGCGCCTTGCGAACGGTAGCCTATCGCTTCCAGGTACGCGCTCAGGCGTTCGGCTACACCTTCCACATCCTCAGCAACAGCGCCCGACCAGCGGAACCTCATGGCGTCTCCTGCGCACGGCGCACTGCGCGCAGCAACCGCTTGCGATAGGGGGCAGGCACACGCCGCACCTGATGACAGTTCCGACAGCGCGCCTCGTAGTGTTCCTCCGCACCCACCAGAATCGTCGGCTCGTCCCATGCCGCAGGGCGACCGTCCACCAAACGCTGCGTATGGCTGGCAGGACGCCCACACTGCACGCAGATAGCGCGTAGCTTAATCACCTCGTCAGCCAGCGCAAGCAGCTGGGGCATAATCCCGAATGGCTGACGACGGAAATCTTGGTCTAACCCGGCAGCAATCACCATCTTGCCCGCGTCTGCCAACTCCACGCACAACCCCACCAACGCCTCATCGAAAAACTGCGCCTCCTCTATCGCTATTACCTCAGTATCCGCTTCCAACAAGCAGAGGAGCTCGTGTGTGTTGCGCACGGGAATCGCTTCAATCTGCACGCCGTTATGGGTCGCGACCGCACTGCGCGCGAATCGGTCGTCCAGAGCGTGCTTGAATACTTGTACCTTTTTACGGGCGTACATCGCGCGGCGCACGAGTCGTATCAACTCCTCCGACTTCCCCGCGAACATACTCCCGCACACCACCGTGATTTGACCCAGCGGCTTCATACGACCGATCACCTATTCGCTGAAGCTCGTCCGCCTCCTGCTCTCTCGAGACATACCTTTCGGTATAGCCGGTCCTCAACAGGTACAATACCTGCGGGAGGTATAGACGATGCGATTACCGTTCAAGAAAATTTTGGCGCCGACGGACTTTAGCGAGCCGTCCTACTACGCGCTCGATACGGCGATTGAGTTGGCGGAGCATTTCGACGCGGAGTTGCACCTGTTGCATATCGTGCCGCCGCTACATGTTGTGCCTGTGCCGGTGAATGTGGAAGTGCCGCTGTATGAGAGCGAGATGCGCGAGGCGGCGGAACGCTCGATGCAAGAGCTTATCGAGCAGCGCGTGCCCAAGAGCCTGACCGTGTTCGCCAGCGTGGTGTGGGGCGAACCTGCCGACGAGATTATTGCTTACCAGCGCGAGAAGGGCGTGGATTTGATTGTGATTGCCACGCACGGGCGCAGCGGTTGGAAGCGGTTCGTGTTCGGCTCCGTGACCGAGAAAGTCGTGCGCATCCCCACTTGTCCCGTGCTGACCATCAACGCGCCACAGGAGGAGTAGCGATGCGCTTTTGGGGTTCCACGCGCCCACTGATCTTCGCGCATCGCGGCGCGAGCATGCACGCGCCTGAAAACACGCTGGAGGCGTTCCGACTGGCGTTGGAGATGGGCGCGGACGGCATCGAACTCGACATCACGCCCAGCGCGGACGGCGCGCCGATGGTCATCCATGACCCGAACTTGGAGCGCACCACTAACGGTAAGGGCGATGTGCGCCAACTCAGCGCGGCGGAAATCCAACGCTACGACGCAGGCGTCAAGTTCGGCGGAAAGTATTCAGGCGTGCGCGTGCCCACCCTGCGCGAGGTGTTCGAAGCGTTCGGTGACCGCACCCGCTATAACCTCGATATGAAGACCTTTTACGACGCCGACCGCCCCCTCGTGCGCACGGTACTTGCGCTGATTGAAGAGTATAAACTCGAGTCGCGCGTGCTGGTCTCCTCGTTCAGCCTGGATACCCTGCGCTGGTTCACGGAGGAGACGCGCACGGTTCGGCTGGGCGTTCTTATCAGCCAGCACACCCCGCACATGCTCCAAGAGGACGGACGCCGTTGGCGTATCCGCTACGAGGCCATCCACCCGAACCACACGCTGGTAGACGAAACCGTGATGCGCCGAGCGCGTCAACAGCGCAAAAAGGTGGCAGTGTGGACGGTAAACGACGCAGAGCGCAAGCGCGAGCTGGCGAAACTGGGCGTCGATGTGATCATTACCGACGACCCCGTGCGATGAGGCTCGCTGGACTGTATGTGATTACCGATTCGCAGGTGCGTGATCCGTTGGAGACCGCGCGGCTGGTGCTCCAGGGCGGTGGGCGTATCGTCCAGCTGCGCGAGAAGCACATGACGACACGCCAACTGGTGCGGATCGGGCAAGCCCTGCGTACCCTCACCCGTGAGTATGGCGCGCTGCTGATTGTGAACGACCGCCTCGATGTGGCGCTGGCGGTGGAAGCCGACGGGGTGCATCTGGGTCAGGACGACCTGCCCGCCGCGCTCGCGCGGAAAATCGCAGGCGACCGCTTCATCATCGGCGTCTCAGCGGAGACGGTGGAAGAGGCGCGCCGCGCCGAAGCCGACGGCGCTACCTACCTCGGTGTGGGCCCGATGTTCGCCACCGCCACCAAGCCCGACGCCGGTGCGCCCGTCGGCCCCGAACGGCTGCGACTCATCAAGCAGGCCGTCGCGATCCCTGTGTTTGGCATCGGGGGCATCGCACCAGCCAACGCGCGCGCGGTTCTGGAAGCAGGCGCGGACGGCGTGTGCGTCATCTCGGCGATTGTGGGCGCACCCGACCCACGCGCCGCAACCCAGACATTTATTCACCTGCTCTCAGAGGTCGCGCGTGAACCCCTAACCTGATACCCGCGATTCTGGCGCAAGCCCCACGCATCGCCGCGAACGGCTCCACTATAGGCGAGATTGCGCTCGTGGCCCACTCAGACGCCGTTAGGGGCGGCGAACACGCTCTTAAGGTATAATCCCAGAGGGCGAGCGGTTCCACTCGTCGGCGGGAGCGCCGACGCCCCCTCCGCGAGACGCCCCTCAGTTTGGGAGGCAATGCAACGATGCGAATGATGGTCAACTGGAACGGTCGTATCACCCCGTTAGAGGAAGCGTGCTTACCTGCCTTTGACCACGCCTACCTGTACGGCGACGGATTGTTCGAAGGGATCCGTATCTATAACCGTAACATCTTCAAGTTAGACCCGCATCTCCAGCGGCTCTACGATGGTATCCGCCACCTGGATATCCAGGGCATGATCGAGTACGACACCTTGAAACAGCGCGTGTTGGAGACCGCCGAAGCGTCGGGGGCGCAGAATGCCTACATCCGACTGTCGGTATCGCGCGGCACAGGCATCGGGCTGAACCCTGAAAATATCGACCAGACGCCGAATGTGATGATTGCGATTACGCGCCTTGCCCTCTACCCGCCCGAAATGTACGAAACGGGGCTGCGCGTGGTCACGGTCTCCACGCGCGTGATGACGCCCGACTCGCTGGATCCGCGCATCAAGTCGATTGGTCGGTATGTATCGAATATTCAGGCGAAGATCGAGGCGAACCGTCGCGGCGCGGGCGAAGGGCTGATGCTGAATGCGCAAGGCTATGTCGCCGAGGCGACAGGCGACAACCTGTTCATTGTCAAAGATGGTGTGCTGCGCACGCCGCACCCTGCGTGCGGTATCTTGAAGGGGATTACCCGTGCGACTGCCATCGAAATCGCACAGGAGCGCGGCATTCCCGTCGTGGAAGATTGGCTCACCCTGCACGATGTTGACAGCGCGGATGAGGCGTTCCTAACAGGCAAGGCGGCAGAGATTATCCCGATGGTCGAGTTAGACCATCGTCCGATTGGCACCGGCAAGCCGGGCGAGATTACCGAGCAGATTATTGCGGAGTTCCGTCAGCGCGTGTACGAGGTGGGCGTGCGTATCGGTATGGGCGTGCGATGAGTTGCGCCTATTGTGAGCGTCCCGCACGCTATCAGGCACAGGTAGGCTTGCAGCGGCTGCGCCTCTGCGACGCCTGCGCCCAAGCGTGGGCGAAACGCACGCTCGGCACGCCCCTACTGCCCTGGATGCAGCAACTGAAACCGTCCCCGCGCCCCCACACCGAGTGCCCCTTCTGCGGCTGTACCGCCACCGAAATCCAACAATCTGGACTATACGGCTGCGCACTCTGCTATGTGTTTTTACAGGTCGGCTAATGCACAAGAGCCGCCGAGGTACACTCTTGGGCGATGCGCACGGAACGGTTGGAGCCTGTGTTTGAGCAGTTGAAGGCGCGCGGCGAGATTGCGCTAATTGCCTACATCACGGCGGGCGACCCGTCGCTCGCGCGATTGCCCGACATTCTGCGCCTGCTGCACGACTCGGGCGTGGACATGGTGGAGGTGGGCTTCCCCTTCAGCGACCCCTTGGCGGACGGTCCTGTGATCCAGGCGGCGATGCACCGTGCGCTTCAGGGCGGCGCGACGCTGCCGCGAGTATTGGAGACGGTCGCCAGCGTCCGCGCGAGCCTTCCGACGCCCCTAATCGCCTTTACCTACTACAACCCCGTGCAGCGGTATGGTTTGGAACGCTTCGCCCGCGACGCGGTGCAGGCGGGGTTCACGGCGTGCTTGATGACCGACCTGCCGCCCGACGAGGCGGACGAGTGGCTCCACCACGCCCGGCAATACGCGCTGCAGCCCATCTTTCTGCTGACGCCGACCAGCACGGTCGCACGGATACGCCTCGCCGCCGAGCGTGGGCAGGGGTTCCTCTACTGCGTCTCGCGCACAGGCGTCACAGGCGCACGCGACCAGCTGCCCGACGACCTGCCCGACCTCGTGGCGCGGATCCGCCAACACACGGCGCTGCCGATTGCTGTCGGGTTCGGCGTCTCCAAGCCCGACCATGTGCGACAGATTGCCCAGATAGCCGATGGCGCAGTGGTCGGCAGCCAACTGGTGCGCTACCTGCACGAGTTCGCCGACTCGCCCCACTGGCCGACCGCTCTCGGCGAGTACCTGCGCGGGCTAAAAGCCGCCGCCAAACGCTGACTACGAACTGGCACTGGTATAACTCCTCAGCGCGAACTTCCAAAACAGCCGACCTGCCACAAAAAAGACCACGCTCCACACCAGCGCAAACACTAAGAACCCCGCCGAAACCTTACCCAACAACGCCTTCGTGGGTATCGTCGCCAGAAACGCTATCGGCAAGATGTAGGTGAACACACGACGCAACGCCCGCTCGAACACATCCGTCGGGAAACGACCAATCTGCGCGAACACATCCGACAGCACCCACAGGTTCTCCACACGCACCAGCCAGATGCTAAGCGTCATCATCATAAAATGAAATGAATAAAAAATCAGCACGCCTGTCAGCACCATGCCGATATAGAGCGCGAGGTTAAGCAGGGTAGGCATATACTCCAATCGCGTGAGCGCGTAGACGCCCAGCAGCACTGCCACTGCCAGCGAGCCGAGCTGGTCTAAGTTGATGCGTCGCAGCGAGAGCCAGTACTGCGAGTCGACAGGCTTGAACAGCACGAAGTCGAGCGTACCCTGCCGCACCAGCGTCGGCAACTCCGACAAGCCGAAGTAGAACAGCGTGCTAATCAGCGCGTCGATGAAGTAGAGCGTCGCCGCCAGCACCAACGCCTCCGATTCGCTCCAGCCAGCGATGGAGTCGGTGTGGCGATAGATAATCTTCAGCGTCGCGAGGAAGAAGCCAAGCCAGAGCGCGTTGTAGAGCATCTTCGCCCAGAAGTTGGCGCGGAACTCCATCTCGCGCACCAAGCTCGTGCGCAGAAAGGCTTTGTAGAGGTTCCAGTAGAAGCGTAGACGGCTCACATCCCCACCCCTGTGTATTGCCGTAGCCCCTTGCGCCAAAGCAGCTGCGCGGCAACAAGTCCAGCGAGTACCCATAACAGTTGTAGCCCTATCGCCGCCCATAGCGATTCGCCTTGCAACTTGCCAATCGCAATTTCCACAGGCACCGCCGTCGTGTAGCGGA
>JARJMV020000257.1 GCA_029335935.2 bacterium | reverse complement strand
CCCGCTCCCTCTGCACGGGGGATGATTTCTCGGACACCCGCCGCCCCTCTTGACAAACCCGCTCCCGATGAGGTATTATACACACTGATACATACTGCAGGAGAGGATGATGAGAACGCCGATTCCCGTAACGGTGCTGGTGGGTTTTCTGGGCGGTGGCAAGACCACACTGCTGAACCGTATCTTGACGCAGGCAGAGCGCAAATTCGCCGTGATTGTGAACGACTTCGCGGCTTTGGGCATCGATGCCAAACTGGTGAGCCGGCGCGAGGAGCAGCTCGTCGAGCTTAGCAACGGCTGTATCTGCTGCACTCTGCGCGGCGATCTGCTGGAGGAGCTCAAACGCCTCAGCGACACACCCGATATCGATTACATCCTTATCGAGTCGACAGGGCTGGGTGAGCCGCTGCCGATTGCCCAGACTTTTTACATGGACGACTTGCAACAGCGCGTGCGCTTAGACAACCTCGTGTCGGTGATTGACGCGGCTAACTTTTGGCGATATTACGAAAGCGAACTCCCCGATGAGAACGACCCTGACGAGACGATTGCTCTTGCGCCGCTACTGGCAGACCAGATAGAGTTCGCCAACACGATTATTCTCAACAAAGTGGATCTGGTAGCCTCCGAAGCGGTGGACGCCTTGGAGGCGTTTGCACGCCAGCTTAACCCATCGGCGCGCATCGTGAGAGCGCAGTACGGGAATGTCCCGCTCAGCGAGCTGCTGGATACGCAACGCTACGACTACGAGCGGGGCTTCGAGCATCCCGACTGGGAGGAAGAGTGGCACAAAACGGGCAGCGAGTCGGAGGAGTATGGGTTTAGCAGTTTCGTCTATGGTTCAAGCCGTCCCTTCGTTTGGGAGCGATTCGAGGCGATGCTTCATCGGTGGCATCCGAGCATTGTGCGTTGTAAGGGGCTTGCGATCTTTGCCGACCATGACCCTGTAATCCTGCAGCAGGCGGGGGCGCATGTGGCGTTGGATATTCTCGATTTCAGCGATGTTCCGACCGACGCGCCCGCGCTGCCCAGCTCCGCCGACGAGGAGGCGTTCGGAGGGTGTTTCATCAACCCCATCACGCAGTACGGCGACGCCGACCCCGACACGCTGACCACAGAACTGGTCTTTATCGGGCGGAACATGCCCGAAGCGACGATCCGACAACAGCTGGATGCCTGTCTTATCGGCTGAAGGCGACCTTCGAGGAGGCAGCTATGCGCAATAGTGGCTTTACACTGATTGAACTGTTGGTGGTGATTGCGATTATCGCGATTATGACGGCGATACTATTCCCTGTGTTCGCGCAGGCGCGCGAGAAGGCGCGGCAGATGCAGTGTATGTCCAACTGTCGCCAAATCGGTTTAGCGTTCCGTATGTACACGGATGACCATGACGGCTACTTCCCGATGTCCTATCATGCTGCTGGCAACAGCGGCGCATTCGCATGGACTCACCGCGTGCAACCCTACCTCAAGAGCCGCGATGTCTACCGTTGTCCCTCCGACCACAGCAAGTATTGGGATGGCGACTATGAATCGCCCATTCCCTTCGTGGGCCCGAACCGACGCCGCCTCACGAGCTACTACTACAACTCGTGGTTCCGCGAGACTAAGCCATATGCCTACGAAATCGCGGTGGACAAGGTGTCTGAGGTCATTCTCTTTGCGGAGGCTTCACCCGATGTATCGCCGCTCAACGACCACTTCCATTCGTGGTGTTGGGGCCCCGACGAGACATGGGATCGTGTCCACTGCTATCCTCACTGGTGGCGGCAATACTATTGGGACCCTGTAAAGAACGAGACGACCGAGTTGAACCTGCGGGTACATAACGGCGGTGCGAACTACATCTACTTGGATTTCCATGCTAAGTGGCGTCGCTGGGAGCAGGTCTGGTGGCAACGGTTGCCTCAGGTGCGCTTTGGCAGTTTCGATCCCAACCAGTAGGGAGGGTCAGATGAGAGAGATACCGTCCTATTTGGTGGATCCGTTTGCGCCGATTACGGCGTTCTCGAAGTGGGTTGGGCGCACGCTCACGCAGTGGCTTCCCGAACATCCGCTGACAGCGTTTCTGGACTACTGGATTTACGACTTTGTGAAGGTAGCGATTCTGCTGGTGCTTACCACCACGCTATTGGGCATCGTGCGGCGGTTGGTGGGTGTGGGGTGGCTGCAGCGGAGTGTTGGGCGCGACGATTGGCTCGGGATTATGGCAGGCGCGGTGCTGGGCGTGTTCACCCCTGTCTGCTCGTGCAGTGTGACGCCGTTGTACGCCTCGCTCTTGCATGCGGGTGCATCGCGTTCTTCGGCGGGGGCGTTCCTGTTCGCTGCGCCTGCTGTCAACGAGTTCGCGATTGTGGTGGTGCTGATTGCGCTGGGTTGGCAAGGCGCTCTGCTCTACTTGGTACTGGGCATGACGGCAGCGATGCTCACGGGGCGCTACGCGCACCGTCTGGGGCTGAAGCCATGCAACCTCTGCAGCGCGCCCACGATGCAGGTGTTCGCCGAGCGGCGGCGCGCGCCGTGGCGCTTGCTGCGCGACAGCGTGATGGAGGCGCTGGGGCTGCTGCGACGGCTACTGGTCGCGCTGCTCATCGGCACGGCGCTGGCGGCGCTCCTGGTGAACTATAACCTGCGTCCAGTGGAGGTGATGCTGCAGATTGGGCAGGCGTGGTGGTCGCCTGTGGTGGGCGTGTTGCTGGGATTGCCGTTGGATGTGAACGCTGCGGTCGCCATCCCCATCTTGCTACCGTTGGCGGAGGCGGGATTGCCCCTCGGCACGCTGATTGCGCTTATGATGGCAACCACGCTCGCCTCGTTCCCCGAAGCTGCGGTGCTGAAATCCCTCATCGGCTGGAAAGGCTTGCTCAAGCTCGGCAGCTGGTACTTCCTCTACTGCTCGGCGTTGGGGCTGCTGCTGAACCTCGTGGTCAGATAACCGCGCGGCGCCCCTGCAACGCTTGGGGTACAATTCGTACGGAGCAGGCGATGAGGACGCGAGTGCAATTCCTGAGGGAGCTGATCGAGCGCAACTACGAGGGCAGTGTGTGGCACAGCTTCAAAGCCGCCGTGCGCGACCTGACCGACGAGGAAGCCCTGTGGGTGCCGCCCACAGGCTACAAGGGCTACCGCTGGGCGGACGGCACGATTCTCAAGATTATCTTCCATCTGGGCGCGGACAAGCTGGTGCAGCTCTCCACCGCGTTCGGCGAGGGCGGGGTGGACTGGCGGGCGATGGAGGTGCGCTTCCGCGCGATGGGAGGCGACCTCAACGCCGCGCTCCAAATCGCCCAAGAAGGCTACGAAAGCACCCTCGACGCACTCGCCCCACTCACCGATGACGACCTCGAGGTGGAGCGACCCTACTACGGCGGCGGGCGCATGCCCACAGGCGACCTCTTCCTGATGCTCGCCGAACACGATGTGTACCACGCAGGACAAATCACCTACATTCGCGGACTGTACGCCGCAGCGAAGGGGAAGTAGCGATGAACAAAAAAACGGTGCACGATATCGATGCGCGCGGCAAGCGCGTGCTTGTGCGTGTGGACTTCAATGTGCCGATTCAGGACGGGCGCATCACCGACGACCGACGCATCCGCGAATCGCTCCCCACGATCCAGTACCTGCTGGAGCAGGGCGCGACGGTCATCCTGATGTCGCATTTCGGGCGTCCGAAGGGTCAGCGCAACCCTGAGTTCAGCCTGCGCCCTGTGGCGGAGCGATTGAGCGAGCTGCTGGGACGCCCCGTGCATTTCCTCGAGGATTGCATCGGCACGGCGGTGGAGCAGGGCGTGCAGAGCCTGCCCCCGAACTCGGTGGCGCTGCTGGAGAATGTGCGGTTCTACCCGCAAGAAGAGGCGAACGACCCCGAATTCGCCCGTGCGCTGGCGCGTTTGGGCGAGGTCTATGTGAACGACGCTTTCGGCTCGGCGCATCGAGCGCACGCCTCCACCGAAGGCGTCGCGCACTACCTGCCCGCCGTCGCCGGACTACTTATGGAAAAAGAGTTGCGCTATCTGGGGCAAGCCCTGAGCGACCCTGAACGCCCCTTCGTCGCGATACTGGGCGGCGCGAAAGTGCGCGACAAAATCGGCGTCATTCAGAACCTGCTGCCCAAAGTAGACCGTCTGCTGATTGGCGGCGGGATGGCGTTCACCTTCCTCAAAGCGCAAGGCTACGAGATTGGCAAGTCGCTGCTGGACGCCGAGAATCTGGGGTTCGCCGCGCAGATGTTGCAGCAGGCGGGCGACAAGCTCCTCTTACCGCGCGATGTGGTGGTCGCGCCCGCGCTGGAACCGAACCCGCCGACCCAGACCGTGCCCGCGAGCCAGATACCGCCCGACCAGATGGGGCTGGATATCGGCACCGAGACGGCGCAGGTCTTCAGCGAGACGGTGCGCCACGCCCGCACGGTGGTCTGGAATGGGCCGCTCGGCGCGTTCGAGACGCCGCCTTTTGAAGCAGGCACCCGCGCCGTACTGCACGCCTTAGCCGAGTCGGGCGCGGTCTCCATCTTAGGTGGGGGCGACACGGCAGCGGCCGCCGAGCAGCTCGGCTTTGCGGACAAGATAAGCCACATCTCCACAGGCGGCGGCGCCTCGCTGGAGTTTCTGGAAGGGCGCACCCTGCCCGGCGTCGCCGCGCTCCAAGACCGCGGATCGCACCCCTAACGCGCGCGCAACGGTAGGAATATGGCGAACCTCGTCGTATAATTGCTTCATGGAGGTTATGAACATGCGACGGAGCGGATTCACACTGATTGAGCTGCTGGTCGTTATTGCGATTATCGCCATCTTGGCGGCGATTCTGTTCCCTGTGTTTGCGCGTGCGCGCGAGAGTGCCCGCAAAACTCAGTGCTTGAGTAACATGCGTCAGCTGGGCACCGCGATTAGCATGTACACCAACGATTACGATGAGTACTTCCCTGAGTTAGCCAGCGGCGGCTGCTGGGGGCGCGCGGGCATTGCCAACGCGCTCTGGAGCCGACAAATCTATCCCTATGTGAAGAACAAGGGCGTCTTCGAGTGTCCATCCGCCAGTATCTCGCGCGGGGGGATGCGCTTCTGGTCGGATGTTCCCGTGCCCGAAGACCCCGTGGTGAACCCACCGCCCTGTAATAACCAGCACACCGACCGTCGTGCGATGCCTATCGGGATGAACAAGTTCTTCGCGCCTTACTGGCAGTGCCGCGAGGGCGTAGATCCCGGCTGCAACGCCCGCTGGGATCCGTGTGCCACGCTGGGGATCCCTGCGTGCGACTCGGTCTGCGCATCGCAGTATATTAGCCACGCGCGCATTCGCGAAGCCGCGAAGATGGTGGTGCTGACCGATGGAGTCACGAGCTGCAACGGTGGCGGCGGCTACTGGATTAATGTCGCCAGCCCTGTCAACGCATTCTTCGGCATCTCGGGACGCCACGAGGGGCACAACATCACCTTCGCGGACGGACACAGCAAGTGGTATCCCCTGCGCGCCACCGAATCGTGGCTCACCCAAGCAGACCCCAACTTGCGAATCTCGTCCACTCAACACCGAGCGATGGTGCAAGAGCGGGTCAGCTCGGGCGCGCAAAACTTCACCTGCGTGAACTTCAACCCCGCCGGCGTCCACTGGAACCCCATGGTGGCATATCCGGGCGACGACCCGAACATCGATCAACGCTGCCAATCGACGATGTAGCGATTCAGGGGGGAGCGGAGGCTCCCCCCCAACCATTTCAGCGAGGGAGGCAACACGATGAAACAAGAAATCCCTACTTGGGCAGTGATTGTTGTGATTGCGTTGGTGTTGGGCTTAGTCGGCGCGTGGTTCTACTCCAGCGCGAATAAAGCGAGCAGCGATGCAGTAGTGGAAAAGAGCTTCGGCGACGAGTCGAACCCGTTCGGCAACCAGACGCCGCCTCAGGGGCAGATGGGCGCAGGCGCGAGCGGTCCCTAAGCAGATTGGCGCGCCTGAAGAGCATCGGCGTCCCCGCCAACAACACTCACACCGTAGCGTCGGCGTCCCCGCCGACAACACGCACCCCCACCTCGTAGCGTCGGCGTCCCCGCTGACGCTACGCACCCTCTCGCCGCAACAGCGTTTTCTCGTCAGCGAGACGCTGACGCTACGCACCCAACTCGCCGCATCAGCGTTTTATCGTCAGCGAGACGCTGACGCTACGCCGCCCACTCAGCGGATGTGTCGGAAAGCCAACTATAAGGATTCCTTTGGAAGAAGTTTTTTCTGACAGCAGCCGATTTACTCTCCTTAGGTAAGATTCTGTGTGGAGACATAGTA
>JARJMV020000316.1 GCA_029335935.2 bacterium | reverse complement strand
TCCAACAGGCGATGTAGCCCTGCCACCCCGACATCGTAGAGCGTATGCACCGACACTCCCATCATCCGCGCGGTGAGCCTCGCCTCCTCCGCGACGGGGATATCTGCAGTGCCTGCCGCCACGACGACGCCGTAGGGCTGTTCGGGGGCTGAGGGTATCTCGCCGAGAGTAATCGCTCGCGCCTGCGCGTGATAGACTGCCTCAGGTAGCACCGCATGCACGGCCTTGTAGTGCGCCTTGGTGGCTCGCGTTGCTAACGCGCGCCCCCGCTCTGCTAAACGCGAGAGGAGAGTGGCGACCTGTTCGGGCGTCTTGCCCTGACACAACACCACCTCGGGGAACCCCTTGCGCAGCGCGCGGTGGTGGTCCAGGCGTGCGAACTCCAAGTTCTGATAGGGCAAGTCGCGCAGGGCATTCAGCGCGTCGTCGACGCTGAGTGTGCCCTGCGCGACCGATTCCAGCAGCGTGCGCAGGCGTTCAATTTCCACGCGCCACCGCCTCCGCGCGCGCCTTGACCCCATCCAGAATGCCCTTTAGATTCTGCGTCACAAGATGATGCACCACTTTCTGCACAATCGCGCCGAGTAGCGGTACACGCAACTCGTAGTCCAGCACGCTCCGAAACAGTGTTCCTTCAGGATGAGGCAGGAACTCCCATAGCCCCTCCATCTGGTCGTAGTCGCCCTTTACTTGGCGGAATCGGCAGGTGTGGTTTGCGTCGTCCCAGAGGTCTTCTTCGGTCCACTTCACTTGGAGTTTGAGCTGCGAGGCGTAGGCGACCCACTCGGTGAGCGTGCGTGCGCCGTTGTCGCTCGTTTCGAGGATGCGCACCGACTTCACATCGGGCATAAACTGTGGGAACGCCTCCACATCGCGGGCGATAGCGTAGACGGTCTGCAGCGGGGCTTGGATGATTACCTCCAACTCCACTCGCGCCACGATTAGCCCTCCGCGCGTTGTTTGAAACCGCTCAGCCAGTCTTGGATAATCGTGTTCACAGCGTTCTGTGCCATCCCTGCGAACATTGGGGGCACATTCGCCTCGTAGTCCAGCGTCGCTGCGAGTTGGCTACCTGCCTCATGGGGCGTCACGCGCCACTCACCGCGCAACTTCACGATCGACTCGCCCTCAGGTTGCATGCTGACCGTGTGGTTGGCGGCGTCGACGGTATGGCGCGACTTCCACCGCACGGGCATACCCACGCCAGGGGCTATCACTTCCCAGTCCAGCAACGCGCTGCTCTCGGTGCGCTCCAGCACCTGCACCGCCTTCGTGTGGGGCAGAAACTCGGCGAACGACTCTGCCTGTTGCAGCAACGCAAACACTTTCTCGGCAGGCGCATGAATATCGATAGATTTCTCGAGTCTCGGCATAGCTCAGTCCTCCTGATAGGCAAAGTATACCGAATGTACCCGCTGGCGAGTCATCGCCGCATGCTTAGAGCTCGTAGTTGCTCGCCGTAAGGGTGAACTCCAGTCGCTTGCCCGCGCGCTCGACGGTGAGTTTCAGTGGGCGACCGACTTTGGTGTAGGAGAGCCGATCGACCAGCTGCTTCTCGCTCCAGTTGGCGGGCGATTGCCCATCGATGAGCAAGATTTTGTCGCCTGCTTTGACCCCGGTGATATCGGCGTCGGACATGGGCATCACCCAGCGCACGACGAGGTCTTTGCCTTGTTTGCGCCACCAGATCCCGTAGCCTGCGTTGTCGGCGGCGCGCTCTGCCGCCGTGTTCGGTTGCCACACCATTTGCTCGCGGAAGTAGTTGTAGGTCACTTTGTAGTGGCGCATGATGGGCACGCCCAGCAAGCCGTAGCGCGTCTGCAGCGCTGTAATCGAGTCGGAGCGCGCGTTCTCCGAGAGTTTATGATAGGCGTAGACCGAGTGGAACTGCAGCGGTCCGAGCCGCATGCGATTGAGCCGATACACCACCAGGTCGCCTGTGAAGAAGTTGTAGTCGTCGCCTTCAAAGAATTCGCCCAGCCGCTTGTACCAGCTCTCGATGGTCATCTGCGGACCGTCGGTTTTGTCGTGTCGGTATGCAGGCGGGAGCAGGTTCGTGGACGCGCCTGTGTCCACAATCATCCGTATCGGCTGCTCTTTCTGCCCGACGGTCATCGTTACCAGCACATGGTCGCCCGCCATCTCGAAGGGGATGACGACGCCTTCGGGCATGGGGGCGTCGTGCGGCTCGAAGGTGATGGTGCGCTCGGCGAAGTTGACGGTGGTCTGAAATGCGGCGATGGTCTCGCGTCCGAGCAGTCCGATAACGCGCTTGCCGTCGATGGAGTCGCTGCCGAGGGGCGTGCGCCAGACCGCGCCGCCGCCAATCACAATATCGCGCACCTCCGCCTCGCCCACTTTCAAGCTCTGCACACGCACCTTGTAGGACGGGAACATCCCATACACCAGCGTCGCCCAGTAGTCGCTGTTGGGAATCTTCTCCAGCCCTGCCTCCTTCACAATCGCATCGTCGATCCAAGTGCTGGATGCGCCCGTGTCGTAGATAATCCAGTAAGGTCCTTTGCCGTTGAGATAGACCTGCACATAGAGCGAGTTCGTGCTGAATCGGAAGGGCACTTTGACGGGCAGATTATCGCGCACGGCGGGCGAGGTTCCGTGCGGCGGGCGTTGGAAGCGCGCGTCGTCCAGCGGGGTAGAGGCGTCCATCGCGGTCATAAAGTAGGTCGTTATATGCCTGCCGTCGCTGTAGAGGCGCGTTTCGAGGGGCATTTGTACCTCGCCGTCGGGCGTGGACATCGCGCGGAAGCCGTGATAGACCACCCCAATACGCGAGATTTCGTCCGTCTCGTAGTTGACCTGCTGGTACTCCATGCCCACAATCTGGTTCTGCTCGTTGAGGTAGCAGTGGAGCCTGTTGTCGGGCTTCTTGGGCAGGCTACGCTGATGTTCGGGTTGGGGCAGTTGCACCGTGATTCGGTAGGCGGGGCGTCCATCGGGTAGTTTGGCGTCTTCGCCACCCACGAGGGTCCCCACCGAGAGCCAGTGCGGGATTTGCACGAAGTGCGTGTAGATGGTATCTTTTAGACCCCACTCGTCTTCCTGAGCGATACTGGAGCTGAGGTAGTCGTTTTTGCGCCAGCCTCGGTTGCCGTCGAACCCTGTGATGAACTCGTCGTCGCCGTAGCGCACTTCGAGCAGACGCTTCGTCTCGCGGATGTAGACCGTGCGCTTGGCGGAGCTTTTGCCGCCGTACTCGCTGGTGATATCATATTGCAGTTTGACGCCGCGTTGCGCGAGCGCTTTGTAGGCGTCGCCGCCGTGATTGCGAATCGCTTGTTCAAAGCGCGCCGCCGCGTCGTCACTCCATGCAGTACCTAACAGCAGAAGTATGCTCAGAACCCCACAATAGCCTCGCATCGTTGCACCTCCTGATGATAGCGCAGTACGCGGTATTGAGGATACCCTACGGCGCGGTGTATTTCGGCGCGGTTAGGTAAAATCGCCTACCCAGTGCTCGCGATTCCGCCACAATAAACAGTTCGGGGCGTTGGGCGAAAGGGGCGTCGGTGGTGAGGCAGTATGCGCCCGATTGGAACATCTGTTGAAGCGTAGCGTCGGCGTCACCTGAGGTTCGGTACTGACCCTTGCGATAGAAATGCAGGCTCGGGTAGCCAGGGTTGACCCGATAGGCGATGAGAGTGCGGTAGGGCGGCGGCTTGAGCGCGAGTTCACGCACAGGTTCAAGCGCGAGACGGTCGTAGCCTGTCAGCGCGCCGTTCCAGCCGATGAGTAGCGCGATGACGCCGAGCGTGCGCATCCACGGGGGCGCAGCAGGCTTGTAGAGAGCGAACACGGTCGTCGGCACGCCGAACGCAAGCGCAATCACCCACGGCGCCACTTGCCAAAGCGGGGCGTAGAGCGCAAGCGCACCCCACACCGACGCCCCCATCACCAGCGCAAACGCGCCGAGCCGCCGCCCGACCCATACGCGCGCGGGCACGGACGCCTGTAGACGCACCTGAGCAATCTGCGCGCCCGCCAACAACGCCAACGCAGGAAACATCGGGAAGAGGTACGCAGGCAACTTGGTGAAGCTGAGGGTGAACAATCCGAACACCAACCAAGCCCAGCGCTGCAGATAGCAGCGCAGAGCGTCGTCCTCGCGCCGCCAAAGCGCACCAGCGTAGCCCGCTATCGGCAGTCCACCAAGCCACAGTACCACCACATAAAACAGCAGATAGACAGCGACGCCGACCAGGATGCTCCATCCATCGCCCCGCTGCACGATGGATACCACGGAGTGCGCCGTGTCGCCCCCAGCAAATCGCAACAGGTTCTGTTTCACAACAAATTCGTTGAAGAACGCTGAGCCATGCTGCAGGTATACGCCCACATACCACGGCGCGGCGGTCAGCAACGCCGCGATTAGGGCGAGGATTACCTTTCGAAAACGCAGTCCACGCGCATGGAGCGTCTTCGCGTTCCACAGATAGAGTAGACCGATGAGGCTCAACCCGAACGGACCTTTGGTGAGGATAGATAGCCCCAGCGCGACACCGCCGAGCAAGCTCCCCAACCACCCGCGTGTTTCCCATAGCGCGATCAGCGTCAGAGTGAGCAGGAACACGAGCGTCATGTCGGTAATGGCGAGCCGCGCGAGGATGAGGCTCAGCGGTGACAGCGCGAACAGTAGTGCGCCCCAATCGCCCGAGCCCTGCCCCAGCCGACGGTTGCCCCACCACATGATGAGCAGGATTGTGAGCGTGTACATCAGTGCGGAGGGCAGGCGCACGGCGAACTCGGTCTCGCCCAGCAGACGCATGCTGAGCGTCATCAGCCAGTAGAGCAACGGCGGTTTCTCGAACCACGGCGCACCTCCCAGTGTCGGCGTGCGCCAGTCGCCCGACTGATGCATCTCCCACGCGACAGAAGCGTAGAAGCCCTCATCTAAGTCGGTCAAGCCGAACGCTTGCAGGTCTATCAGAGCCGCGATAACGCACAGCCAAAGTAGCCAACGCATAGTAGATCTTTGGTGGCTTGGACATTCCTGTCCAAGCGCAAACACCCGTAGCTTGGACATTCCTGTCCAAGCGCAAACACCCGTAGCTTGGACATTCCTGTCCAAGCATAAACACCCGTAGCTTGGACATTCCTGTCCAAGCACAAACACCCGTAGCTTGGACATTCCTGTCTAAGCATAAACACCCGTAG
>JARJMV020000247.1 GCA_029335935.2 bacterium | reverse complement strand
ATATGCCTCCTTTAGACTGTCTGTGGCTTGGACTTTCTTGTCCAAGCGTTGTTGCACGGACAGGAATGTCCGTGCTACGGGGGTGGCTTGGACTTTCCAGTCCAAGCGCAGACGCTTCTTCAGCACGGAGGGGAATGTCCGTGCTACTGAGACCTGCCCGTTGCATCAGAATCTGGTGAATTGTCTCCGTGTCGGGCAGGGGCGCTGGTGTAATCGCCGTTCGGCGCGGTGCGCCTTGCGGAAACGCGCTGGGAATCATTCCATGCTGCAATAGCGCGGCGCGTATCGCGTTCACCACTGCATCGAACACTGCCTGCTCGCGTTGGAACCGCACTTCGATTTTGGCGGGATGCACATTCACATCCACCAGGCGCGGGTCTAAGCCGATTAGCAGCACACACGCGGGGTAGCGTTTTTCGGGCGTGAGGCTTTTGTACGCCTCATCTAACGCCGCTGTGAGCGTCTTGTTGCGCACGGGACGCAGGTTCACATAGAAATACTGGTGCTGTCGGGTGGGTCGCGTCTGGTGCGGCGGCGCAATCAAGCCCCACACTCGCACAGCGTCGCGCTCATAGTCCACTTCTACCATGCCCTGCACGGTCTCGCGCCCCCACACCGAAGCGACTGCCGTCAGCAGGTCGCCGTTGCCTGGCGTGAAGAGGAGCTCCTGACGCTCGTGTACCAAGCGGAACGAGATATCGGGGTAGGCGAAGGCGTAGCGCGTCACGGTCTCCACGATGTGTCCGAGCTCGGTGGGCACGGTCTTGAGGAACTTCAGGCGGGCGGGCACATTGTAGAACAGGTCGCGCACGGTAATCGTCGTGCCGATGGGCGCGCCGATTTCCTCGACGGTTTTGATTTCGCCGCCTTCCACCGCGATGTGTGTGCCTGTCTCTTCCTCGAAGGCGCGTGTGAGGATTTCCATGCGGCTCACGCTGGCGATGCTGGGCAGCGCCTCGCCGCGGAAGCCGAGCGTTTGGATGCGGTTCAGGTCGGCGTCGGTCGCGATTTTAGAGGTGGCGTGGCGTTGCAGGGCGTTCAGGGCGTCTGTGCGCGTCATGCCGATGCCGTCGTCGCGCACGCGTATCAGGTCGCGCCCGCCCCGCGCCGTCTCGATCTCGATTCGCGCCGCGCCTGCGTCTATAGCGTTCTCCACCAGCTCCTTCATCGCGGCGGCGGGACGCTCCACCACCTCGCCCGCCGCGATGCGGTTCACCAACTGCTCCTCCAACGCCCGTATCGGACGGCGCTCAGGGCGCGTGCGCATACCCCTAAGTGTACCTGAAAGCACGCAGGTGTTTGCCTTAACCTCATGTTAATCTCTGGGGGCACATACTTCCCATAGGAGACAACCATGAAAGGAATGGCTACTGTGCGCGCGCTTGGCGCGCTGGGCTTAGCAACCGCCGCGATTGCCCTCTGCGCGGCGCAGACGCAACTGGCGTTCTGGAACTGCAACGAGTCGAATCCGCTGGACGAAACAGCCATGCTCGCCGCCGACAGCGGCGTGTTCGCTGCGCAGGCGCAAATCTCGATTGCGTTTGCTGAGTTCCGCTTCAATAACAGTAGTACGGGCTTCCGCGGCTCGCCTGCAGACCCTAATAACCCGACGCACCCCACGACGCCTAACTGGGCACTGCAAACCACCAACTATCCTGCACAGGGAGAAAACTCTGGTCAGGCAGGAATCGTGGTCAGCGTGCCTACCACGGGCTACGAGAACATCACAATCAAGTTCGATGTGCGCTGGAGCAACACTGCATCGAAGTACCTCGCCGTGGAGTATACTACGGACGGAGGTAGTACTTGGACGCGCGTGCGCCAACTGGAGGCGAAGCGCGGCGACCGCTGGCATAGCGAGGCGGACCCCAACGGCTACGGCGAACTGGTACAGATTGACCTCAGCAACAATGCCGCTGTGAACAACAATTCTGGGTTTGCTTTCCGTGTGGTGACTATCTTTGACCCCAATCTGGGCAACGCCTACAGCCCTGCGCGACAACCTGACCGTGAATACTCTTCACAAGGTACCCTTCGCTATGACCTGATCGAGGTGCTGGGCACGGAGATTGGCAGTGGCGTCGAGGGCGATGTGAACGGCGACGGCTGCGTGGATGACGCCGACCTGCTGCAGGTGCTGTTCAACTTCGGCGCGACGGGCGACAACGACGCCGATGTGAACAACGACAACATCGTCGACGACGCGGACCTGCTGATAGTGCTGTTCAACTTCGGCACGGGCTGCGGGGGCTAAGTTCCTCAAATGTGAAACTGCCTTCAAAGGCTGTCTCGAACAGTGCGCAAATCACCCTCACCCCCTGCCCCCTTTCCCACAGCGTGGGAGCGGGGCTGGGAGTGAGGGCAATCAACACCACATTCAACCATCCTGCACGGGGGAACGCGCAGAAAGCTCCATGTATTTCCGAGAAAGACTCTCAAAAGGTGGAATAGGTACTGACCGTCAGGCTTAGGTATAATCGCCGATAATGCGCCAAGAGCCACTGGTGAGCGTCATCGTGCCTGTGTATAACGAGGAGGCAACGCTCGGGGAACTGCTGGATCGCCTGCGCCGTGCGCCATTCCGCAAGGAGATTATCGTGGTCGACGACGGCTCCCAAGACAAGACGCCCGAAATCCTCGCCGAGCAGCCCGATATCATCGCGATTCGCCACGAGCGCAATCGGGGCAAAGGCGCCGCCATACGCACGGGCATCGCCCACGCCACAGGCGACATCATCATCATCCAAGACGCCGACCTGGAGTACGACCCCAACGAAATCCCGCGCGTGATTGAACCCATCGTGAAAGGCGAAGTTGCTGTGGCTTACGGCTCACGCTTTTTTAAGGGGCTACCCAAAGATATGCCGTTCCCCAACAAGGTGGCGAATGTAATCTTGGCGTGGGCAGTGCGAATCCTCTTTCGATACCCGCTCACCGACGAAGCGACCTGCTACAAAGCCTTCCGCGCCGATGTGCTGAAGGCAATTCCCCTCAAGTGCGAACGGTTCGAGTTCTGTCCTGAGGTGACGGCTAAGTCGCTCAAGCGCGGTTTCAAGATTCGCGAAGTGGAGCTGCACAACTACCGCCCCCGCACCAAACGCACGGGCAAAAAAGTGCGCTGGACGGACGGCGTGGAAGCGCTCTGGACGCTGCTCAAATACCGATTCCGCGATTAGGATGGTACACCAACCCCAGATCTACGAGGCGACGGGCATAATCGAGAACGGCAATAACAATTGCGCTCGACACGCCGCAGCCTGTACGCGGGCGCGTGAAAGTGCAGATAAAGCCTAGCGTAGGGCGACGACTTGGGCGATATGCGCACGCCAACAGGTCTGTCCAATCCATCCCACAACCCCCTTGACAACGGCAAAAGTCCGTGAGGTATACTTTATGCTCGCGGGGGGATGCCCGAGCGGCCAAAGGGGCCAGACTGTAAATCTGGTGGCGACGCCTTCGCAGGTTCGAATCCTGCTCCCCCCACCAGCCCGCGCCCTCGTAGCTCAGGGGCAGAGCGCGTCTTTGGTAAAGACGAGGTCACGGGTTCGATTCCCGTCGAGGGCTCCATTATTGAACTTTTAGGTAAACTATATACCGTAGAGTGAGGAGATAGTATGGCGCGACAGAAATTTGAACGCACGAAACCACATGTCAACATCGGCACGATTGGACATGTCGACCACGGCAAAACGACGCTCACCGCCGCCATCACCCGCGTGCTGAGCAAGAGCGGCTTCGCCGAGTACCAGCCCTACGACCGCATCGACAGCGCCCCCGAAGAGCGCGCCCGCGGCGTCACCATCAACATCTACCACGCCGAATACCAAACCGAAACCCGCCACTACGCCCATGTGGACTGCCCCGGACACGCC
>JARJMV020000218.1 GCA_029335935.2 bacterium | reverse complement strand
GCTCTGCGTGCGGAGACGCTCCGCATCCTACAAGGTGTCGGGCTTGGCTAAGTTGGGGAACATTCTGTAGGGTGCGCGTCCGCGCTGGGGTATCCTTATTGGCATGCCAGAACGCGGGCGTTGCGACATTCTGCTGCGCGGTGGAACTGTGTTTGACGGGCTGGGCAATCCGGGCTACTGCGCTGATGTGGCGATTGTGGACGAGCGCGTCGTCGCTATCGGCGAGCTGACGGAGTGGCAGGCGGGTGTCGAGGTGAATGTGGAGGGCTTGTGCGTCGCGCCAGGCTTTATCGACATCCACACGCACGCCGATTTCTCGCTGAATCATCACCCTGAACAGCTCAGCGTGCTGTTTCAAGGCGTGACCACGCAGGTCGGCGGCAACTGTGGCTTCGCCGTGGGGCAAATCGACGATACACCGCTCTTCCATCAAGAGCAGCGCTGGTTGAAACCGCACGGCGTGGACATCCACTGGAAGTCCTTCGCGGAGTACCTGCAGATTTTGGACGATTTGGGGGTGGCGACGAACTACGCGCCGCAGTGTGGACACGGCACAGCGCGCAAGAAGGTGATGGGCTACGAGAAGCGTCCCCCCACCCACGCCGAGCTGGACGCCATGCGTCAGGAGATTGCGCTCTGTTTCGAGGCGGGCGCGTTCGCTTTCACCACAGGCTTGGAATATCCACCCAACAGCTTCGCCGACACTGACGAGATTATCGAACTCGCGCGTGTCGCCGCGCAGTACGGAGGGTTCTATGCCACGCACCTGCGCAGCGAGGGCGACCAGCTCATCGAGAGCGTGCAGGAGGCCATCGATATCGCCGCCACCGCAGGACTGCCGCTGCAACTTGCGCACCACAAAGCCGAAGGCAAGCAGAATTGGGGCAAAGTCCACCAAACCCTGCAGATGGTCAGCGACGCTGTGGCGCAGGGGCTGGACATCACGCTCGATGTGTATCCCTACACGGCGTATCAGACCTCGTTAGCTGTCGCAGCGCTGCCGCGCTGGGCGCTGGACGGCGACCCCGACGCGCTGCTGAGCCGACTGCGCGACCCGCACGAACGCGAACGGCTCATCCACGCCATGCAAGCCTGCGATACCGACTGGAACCGCACGGTGATTGGCAACACGCCGCACAACCGCGACTATCAGGGACTAACTATCGCCGACGCCGCGCGGTTGGCTGGCAAGGAACCTGAAGTGTTTGTCCTCGATCTGCTGCTGGATGCAGGCGGGCATGTGGGCGTGGCGTGGTTCAACATGGCGGAGGATGACCTGCGAACGGCGCTGCAGTACCCGTTGACGATGGTCGCTTCCGACGGCGTGGGCACAGAACCCAAGAAGTACGCCGCCGAGCGACCTCACCCGCGCAGCTATGGCACTTTCCCGCGCGCGCTGGCGAAGTATGTGCGTCAGGAGGGCTTGCTGCGCTTGGAAGAGGCGATTTTCAAGATGACGGGGCTACCCGCGGCGCGTCTGCATCTAACCGATCGCGGCGTGCTGCAAGCGGGCGCGTACGCCGATATCGTGGTGTTCGACTTCGGCGCTATCCAAGACTGGGCAGACTTCGCCGAGCCACACCGCCTCTCACAGGGCGTCGTGCATCTGCTGGTGAACGGGCGCTGGACGATTCGCGACGGGGCGTATACAGGCGCGCGAGCAGGCAGGGTGCTGCGCCGCGCCTAAGCAATCTGACGCACATCCTTCATGAACGCCAACGCCAGCGCGAACACCACGCACACACTGGCACACGCCGTCACCGCCGTCGGCGCGCCGAACTGCTGCGCCAACTTGCCAATCAGTAGCGAGGCGAACGGCGCAGGCGCGTTAATCGCCCAAGTGTGCAGCGACACGACCCGCCCGCGCAGATAATCGGGCGCGGCGGTCTGCAACGCTGTGTTCGTGCTGACCAACTGCATCACACCGAACATCCCCGCCAACGCCAGCAAGCTTTTCGCCAGCCACGGGTGCTGCGCCCACGCGAAACCAATCACACTCCATGCGAAGCCGTTCGCCGCGATAATCACCAGCCAGCCGCGCGGCGCCTCGCCCGATAACCGCGCCGTCAGCAACAAACCCGCCAGTGAGCCTATCCCCGCGAATGTATACATCTGCCCCAACCCTGTCTTGCCAATCCGAAGCACTTCTTCCGCAAATACAGGCATCAGTACCAGATACGATAGCCCGAACATGCTGAGGGTCAGCACATTCACCCAGAGCGTCAGCAGCCCCCGCCGCGCGCGAATGAAGTCCACCCCCTCGCGCAGCGACTGCAGAATCCCCGTCTGGGCGCGTCCGTCCGACGCCGACTGCACCTGTATCGTGAGCAGCGCAATCAGGATTGCCGAGAAGCTCAGCCCGTTCACCAAGAAGCATGGGGCAGGCCCCACCCACTCCAGCAGCACGCCGCCGACTGCTGGCCCCAAAATACGCGCGGTGTGGAACGCGGCTGCGTTGAGCGCAATCCCGTTCGCCAAATCGGCGCGGGGCACCAAGTGCGCCACCAGCGACTGGCGCGTGGGCAGGTCTATCGCCAGCACTATGCCGTTCAGCAGCACCAGCGCGAGGATATACTCATAGCGTATCGCGCCTGTGAAGGTCAGCAACGCCAGAGCCAACGCGCTGAGCGCGAACAGGCTCTGCGTAACGAGCAAGATGCGCCGACGGTTCCAACGATCCGACAGCGCGCCGCCAATCGGGGCGAGAAACAGCAGCGGTAAACCCTGCACGAACCCGACCACACCCAGCAACAACTCCGAGCGCGTGAGGTCGTACACCAGCCAACTCTGCGCCACATTCTGAATCCACGAGCCAACAAACGACAAAAACGCGCCCACCCAATACCTCCGAAAGGCAGGCGAGCGCATCGCTTGAAATGTATGATGACGGCGGCGCACAGTAGACGAACGAGTCTGAGACGGCTCCGATTCTAATAATCGCTTAGACACGCTGCCTCGAATATACCTTATTCAAATCCAGCCCCTCTAAAATGTGGCTTGGACAGTCTTGTCCAAGCGTTTTCGCACGGACAGGAATGTCCGTGCTACAATCGGCCGCGAATGGGCGTAGATTACTCGCCGCGCCGAGTTGCGTAAGCTTGGACGCCCTCAATGTTGAACAGGAGCCTCGCCGCCCAGAGCGAATCTATTCGCCATCAGGGATGGACGCCTACATCGACTCATTTCTGGACTACTTGGCGCAGGAGCGGCAGGTCTCGGCGCACACCGTGAACGCCTACGCGGCCGACCTCGCGCAGTTCTGCGCCTATCTCAAGCGTGCGCAACGCGCCGACCCGACTCAGTGGGATTCGTCCTTGTGGGACGGCTTCATCCACTACCTGCGCCGCCGCTCGATGAGCGAGTCGAGCATTGCGCGTAAGCTCAGCGCGGCGCGGGCGTTCTTGAAGTATCTCTATCGGCGCGGCGTGCTGGATACCGAGCCGCCCGAGGCGCTGACCGCGCCGAAACCCCACCGCGCGCTGCCCGCCACGCTCACTCCCCACGAGCTGCGCCGACTGCTCCTGCAGCCGCCGCTGGATACGCCGCACGGACTGCGCGACCGCACGATGTTGGAAACGATGTATACCACAGGCATGCGCGTCTCGGAGCTACTGAGCCTCACGCTGGAGCAGTTGAACCTGAGCGAGCAGCTTGTACGCGTGGAGGGCAAGCGCGGACGCGAACGATGGCTGCCGCTGCCCGACCAGACCGTCTACTGGCTGCAGCGCTATCTCAGCGACGCCCGACCCAAACTCGCCAACCCCAAACGCCCCAACGCCATCCTGTTCCTCAACGACCGTGGCGACGCGCTGAGCCGAATCGCGTTCTGGAACAAGATAAAATACTACGCCGCCTGCGCGGGCATCGAGAAAAACATCTCGCCTCACACCCTGCGCCACTCGTTCGCCGTGCATCTCATCAACGGCGGCGCAGACCTGCGCGCCGTGCAGGAGCTGCTGGGGCACGAAGATATCAGCACCACACAAATCTACACCCAAGTCAGCCTCGATCGGTTGAAAGAGGTTTACAAAAAATCGCATCCCAGAGGTTGACAGAAGCAGGGTTCCTTCTTCAGATGCCTCGCGTGTGGCTCGGCATGACAGGCTTTGTGCAACGCCAGTCATACCGAGCGCAGCGAGGCATTTCCAGCACAAACTAACGCTTACTGACAGCCCACGCCGAAGTTGAACAGCACGATGAGGAGGTCGGCGTCGTCGACGATGCGGTCGCAGTTCACATCGGCTTGCAGCCCGCGCCCCGTCTGCCCGAAGTTGAACAGCACGGACAGCAGGTCGGCGTCGTCGACGCAGCCGTCGCCGTTCACATCGCCGTTCGCGCCCGCTTGGGTGTCCAGCAAGAACGCGCGGTACTCGCTGCCGCCCTCGCGGCGCAGCAGCCCTGCCAAGTACCGCCCATCGTGCGACACCGTGTACACATCCCAATAGAACCACCCGTCGGGTAAGGCGCAGCCGTAGAGGTCATTCAAATCCTGCACGCCGCCGCTCGGCGTCCAGCGGAAGGCGCGTGCGTCGGTAAAGGAGAACTGCAGAAAGCCGTACACAACGCCGTCCTGACTCATCGCTTTTCCCAAGGCGCGCATCGCGTTCGCCCACGGCTCGATATAGTAGACCACATTATTCACCGAGTCCCAGACCCACGAGTTAGAGTTTTCGCGGGTGAGCATCCACCGCTCGTCGTCGGACACAGCGATAACTGTTCCGAAGGGTGCGCCCCGTTCCACCAGCGTCTCGAAACTGCACAAGTCGTCCGCATAGACTGGAAAGTCGCCACCCGCGTAGATGCGCTGTCCATCGGGGCGTAGCCAGCGCGGTCCGCCGATACGGCGATGGACATCCAACTCGCCGCCCTGCTCCCAGCGAAACATCAGCCATCCCGGATCGCCCTGAATGTTGCCGATAATGACTCGTCCGTCGGGCGTCATCGCGACGGGGCGCACCTCGCGGTTCGGGTTTCGAGGGTAGATGCGCACGACATTGCCGTTCTCCCAGTAGCCGCCCGGAATGGCAATTCGGCGCCCATCTGCCGAGACCGCTGCAGGGATGCCTGGTAGGTAGTGGAGTTGCCCGTTGCGCCAGTAGATGCCGTATTCGTTGTATCGGTCGCGATAGGAGCCGATAATCACCTCATTATTGCGCGAGATGGCGATAGGCACACACTGAAGCGCGTCGTTGGGATGCGGCAGCAGGGACAAGCGTTGCGCCGCACCGAACGCACACCAACTCAAAGCCAACAGAGCAATCGTTATTCGCATAGTCGCTCCTCCTTATTGTCCTGCCGTGTCGAGCCAGAAGGCATAAAATTCGGGACCAACCCACATCGAGCCTGCCAAGTAGCGTCCATCGGCGGAGATGGCTTGCACACTGCGTAGGTAGCGCGAACCGCGAATGGCGGCGAAGGTCTGGTTGAGGTTCTCATAGCCGTCCAGAAAGCCGCGCTCGCGTTTCCAGCGGATGGCAGTCGATTGCGATCGGATCCATCCGCCTGCGGTGCGCCCGTCGTCGCTAATCGCGAACAGTTCTACCCACTCGCCGTTGAACTGCCCCAACGAAATCGTGCCGCACGAATCCCAGAATACGCCGCGAAACCCATACGCGGTTCCGACGACAGCGCCGCCGCCGCTGGCAATCGCTTGGGGATACCAATCCGTGCCCAGCGACTCGATACGATAGGGTTCGAAAGTTACTCGGTAAGTGTTCCCGACAGCGTATCGCCCGCAACGCGAGACTCCGTTGAACTGACCTGACCCGATTACCGTATAGTTGCCGTTGCGCCAGTAGATGGCTTGCCTCTCGGAAAAGCGCTGGTACCATCCGACGATCACTTGTCCGTCGCCTGATATGCCCGTCACATAGTAGGCGACGCCGCCGTTGCTGTCAGGCACGCTGAGCGTCTGGGGCTGATAGTCGGGCGCACGCCAGACG